>JAYVXV010000218.1:0-4836 GCA_043784905.1 Holophagaceae bacterium
CACCGCAGAAAAGCATGGGTTTACGACCTGCAGCGGTGGCTTCATTCGGTGCTGCTATGCCTCGCTGCGCTATTCCCGATGCAAGCTCAGGGTGTTTACCGATTCAAGTCCTACGGGCCCGACCAGGGCCTCGGCAACTTGGCCACCACCTGCTTGACCCAAGATGATGCGGGGTATTTATGGGTTGGGACCGAAGGTGGCCTTTTCCGCTATGACGGCCAGCAGTTTCAGGGTTTCGGATTTGCTCAAGGGCTCACGGATCAACTCGTGACCGATGTGCAGCCGCTACCGGGTGGGTTATTTGTTCAAACCCAGGGCGGTCCCTTCAGATTTGACGGCAAACAATTTCACCGATGGACTTTAGCGGATGGTGTTTCCCCCAAGGGCTTCGCCTGTGTGACCCGGATGCTTCCAAATCGGGTCTGGATGGGCTCCTCCACAGGATTGTCCTCAAGTGAAGACGGTGGTCTTCATTTCCATCCGGTGGCTGGGTTTTCAAAGGGATTTGTGACCGCGATTTGGGCGGACCCCAAGAGTGGGGCCCTGTTCGTGGTGCAGCGCCAGGGTGAGCCAGGCAGCCGCGAGACCCGCATTTCCCGACTCAAAGACGAGACCTGGGAATCCACTGAGCTGCCCAAAGATCTCCGCAAGAATGTGTTTGACTGCATCAGGCTGGACTCCCAAGGACGCATCTGGATGCGGGGGTCTTCACGCTTGGTAATGATGAAGGCTTGGGGTGCGGTGGCCGAAGATTTCACCGGCCAATTACCCGGCAAACCCGCTCAATCAGGAGATGGCCTCAGCGTAGATTTGGAAGGTCGCATTTGGGCCGCGACGGACAGCGGTCTGGCCTGCTTTGAGAAGAACGGCCCTTGGGTGTTGGATGAACCGCGAGGCCTGCCTTCGCCCTGGGCCAATGCGACCTTTGTGGACCGGGAGGGTTCGCTGTGGGTAGCGGCGGAGGGCGTTCATCGCCTGCAGGGCCGTTTTCTTTGGACCGCCCACACCCACAATCAAGGGCTGCCCCTGGATGCGGTCTGGAATATCCTGCGCAGCCACGATGGAGATCTTTGGGCCGTAACGCCCAGGGGAATGGTTCGCCAGACGGAACACGGCTGGGAGGTGATTCCAGAGACGCGGGATCGGAGTCTTTATACCCTCGCCGAAGATGCAGATCACGGGCTCTGGGTCGGGGGGCTTCCCGTGACGAACCACGCCAATACTTTGTTCTACCGGGCCTCAGGCCAATCGAAATTTATCGAGATTCCTATTCCTTCGGTGGGCCGCAACACCGTGAGCTCCATGGCGGCGGATGCGTCGGGCGGACTCTGGATTGGGGCTATGAACGGGGGTCTGCACCGTCTCCGCAAAGTAGGCAAAGGGTTCGTCTGTGAAGCGGTGAGCCTTGTGGGTGGTGCGCCGACGGAATCCATCAATCACCTGATGGTGGATCGCGAAGGTCTGGTTTGGACCGCCGGGGATCAAGGCGTCTGTCTTTTCGATGGTCATAGCTGGCGCCGCTTCGGACTTCGGGAAGGTTTAAAGGAACCCAATGCCAGCAGCCTTGCGCGGGATCCTAAAGGCAATGTGTGGGTGGCCTACTGGACCCTGCACGGCCTCACGCGCCTGAGCCGGGAAGGTGGAGTTTGGCGGGTGATGGAACAGGTGGATCAACCGGCGGAACTCTTTCAGCACGACATCGTTTCTATGGCGTGCGACCTGCGCGGAGTGTTCTGGTTTGGAACGACCCAAGGCATCAAGCGATGGAAGGGAGATTTCTTTGAGCGCTATGGCCGCAGCCAAGGACTGCCTGGGGATGACTGCGCGGCCAACTCGCTTATGCTCGATGCGAATGGCGATGTTTGGGTCGGCACCAGCAGCGGTATCGGGCAGTTCCACAGATCCTTTTACCATGGCCTGCCACCCGTGCCCGAAGCTCGAATCACCCTAGTAAAAGACGGCTCCAGCCGGGTCTTTGGATCAGGTGAGAATCTCCCAATTCCCTATCGCTGGCGGAGCATGGATTTCGCGTTCGCCAGCCTGAGTTTCCTGGACGAAGCGCATCTGCGTCCGCAGGTCCGCCTTGTGGGATTTGAGGATGCGTGGCGTGGCACTTCGGCACGGGAGGCTCGCTATACAACGCTGCCACCCGGTCAGTACCGCTTTGAGGTCCGGTTTGGGGACGCTAATGGACAGTTCGGTGAGCCCGCCATTCAGGCTTTCGAGATTCTGTCGCCCTGGTGGCAAAAACCTTGGTTCTATCTTTTGGTGGCGCTGATCGTGACGGCTGCCATTTTCTTATTCATTCGCTGGCGTACGATCCTTCTCTTGCGGCGTACGGAGGCTCTGAAAGCCCTGGTAAAGGAGCGCACGGTGGATCTCTCCATGGCCAACGAGGCGCTTCACGAAGCCAACATTGCGCTTGAAGAAGCCAGCATGATGGACGCGCTCACATCCTTAAGAAACCGACGCTACCTGGGCCTTCACATGCCCGAGGAAGAAGCCCGCGTACTGCGTGTTTACCGAAATTTTCTGGCAGGAGAAAATTCTGGGCTGCCGAAAGGGGAGGATCTGGTTTTCCTTCTGGTGGATCTGGATCATTTCAAGACCGTGAACGACACTTACGGTCATGCCGCCGGGGATCATGTACTGAAGGAAGCCGCTGAAGTTCTGCGTAGGGCTTGTCGCGAAACCGACACCGTCGTCAGGTGGGGCGGAGAAGAATTTATCGTTGTGGCGAGACGGACCGATCGAACTTCCGCCGAAAGCATCGCAAGGAAGATCCGAGAGGCCATGGCGAGCTACCGCTTTGACCTGGGCGGTGGGGCCACGCTCCAGCGCACTTGCTCTGTAGGCTTCGCGGCTTTCCCTTTGTTGCCCGCGCACCCGGCCACTTTCCATTGGGAGGACGCGGTGGAAATGGCGGATCAATGTCTCTACGCCGTGAAGCGCAGTGGCCGCGATGGTTGGGTGGGCGTCACCTGCGAAGTGATGGATGCCGACATGGCCTGGGCGCCGCGGCTGCTCAACGACCTGCCGGGCCTGGTGGCCGAAGGCAAGCTGGTCCTGCGGACTTCATTCAACGGTCCCGAAGCGCTGGTCTGGC
Source organism: Holophagaceae bacterium (assembly GCA_043784905.1). Taxonomy (GTDB): domain Bacteria; phylum Acidobacteriota; class Holophagae; order Holophagales; family Holophagaceae; genus JANXPB01. Next base: position 3,107 of record JAYVXV010000218.1, read on the forward strand.
GCGCCTAGAGCCGCCCTTCGCTCGCCAAGGCCCCGCTAAACCCCCGCCAAACCCCCGCTATGCCCGTTTGGCGAGCTTAAACGTCAGGGGCAATCCCATCAGCATCATCAATAGCCCGACCCGCCATCCCGCCGAGAAGCCTGCCCTTCCAATGATCCAGCCCAGGCCCAGGCTGCCCAATCCGATGCCCGTGTCAAAAGCGAACATGAAGGTGCCGAAGGCCGCGCCTCGGCGGTCCGGCGCCACGACGCTGAGCACCGCCGTATTCAATAGGGTGTAGACCATGGAATAGCCTGCCCCATAGAGCAGGGCCGCGATGAGGTGGCGCAAAAAGGGGTGCTGGTTTCCCCCAAAGGACATGACGCCCATGCCCGCCGCCGCCAGAAGCAACATCCAGGGCAGCATTCGCGCTGGGTTTTCGCCAAACCCCTTGAAGGCCATCAGCACGCGCATCAGCACCATGCCCAGCGCCAAAAACGAAAGGAAAGTGGATGGCCAGCGCAGGCCCAGCGCCAGGGCTTCCTGGGCCGAGTAACTGGTGAGCGATCCGTAACTCAAGGCCACGAAAAAAAGCAGGGACGCGAGCATCAGCACCGCGCGGTCCGGCCATTGAAAAGGCGGGTGTTCGTGGGCTTCGCGGTGGACATCCAAGGGAAGCATTCGAGCCATGAAGGAGAGCACCAGAAAACAGAGCACCAGCAAAAGACACATGGTCCGAAAGGAGGCGGAATGAAAGACCGCGAGCCCCACCGTGGGCCCGAACACCACACCCAAGGGACTCGCCAGCCCATACCAGCTCATGCCTTCGGCGCGGTCCTCGGCGGGCAGAATGCCCCCCAGGATGGCCACCGTGGAGGTGATGAGCCCGGACCACACCGCCCCGTGAATGGGCGCCAGCACATAGAAACCCCACCGCACCGGAAGGAAAGCATAGGTGCCCATGATGAGCGTGAACAAGGACGCTGTGCTCACCAGCATTCGGCGATGTCCCAGGCGATCCGCCAACTGTCCCGTGAGCAGCGCCCCCAGCGCCGACCCAACCGTGAACACCGCCAGGAAACGCCCGCTCTCTGCGCGGGAAGCCCCCAATGCGATGAGTCGCAGCGGCGCCGTGGGAAAGAGCTGGAAGGCCGCGAAGAACGTCAGAAACGTACACAGCCAGATGAGAACAAAATCGCGAGACCAAAGGGAGGGCCGGGACACGTTCACCTCCAGCCATGAGCCCTAAGGGCGATGAGGAAAGTCAGGAAGGTGCAGGCCCAAATCAATAGAAAAGGGTGGGTCCAAAGTGGGGTGCGTTCAGCCATGAGTTCAAGGTTCGCACAGGATTTCATAGGCAGTCGCGATCAAAACCCAATTCACCACCGAGGCACAGAGAACGGCTGATCCAGTTCGGACACATTCACGTTGCCGAGTGTTGGCGCCCGCTGCCCCACACCCACCTAGCCCCGACCGACCCTGTGTTCTCTGAGTCTCTGTGGTGAATCGCCAGCGCTCTTCTGGCGGTTCGATTAGGGCTCTTTATACCCGTAGGGTGAAAGGGGCCGTAACCCTTCGACAATGTTCGAAGCACCACCCATCGCGTCGGACTGCGTCCGGCATAAGGGGCCGTAACCCTTCAATTTTGTTCGAAGCACCACCCATCGCGTCGGACTGCGTCCGGCATAAGGGGCCGTAACCCTTCAATTTTGTTTGGAGCACCACCCATCGCGTCGGACTGCGTCCGACAT
>JAYVXV010000219.1:0-4831 GCA_043784905.1 Holophagaceae bacterium
AAAAAGGGTTGGCCCTAGGCGTCTCGGTCATCAACGATGTCACCGGCTTTTCTGATTCTGCCATGTTGGATCTGGCTATAAATTCACGGTGTGGGCTCATCGCTATGAGAAGCCGGAGAAGCCGGAGAAGCCGGAGGAGTAGCCAGGGCGCCGATCATTTTTTTATGCCGGATTATGCAAACGCCCATGAATCGAGTATTAATGCCGCTGATACCAGCGATACCACCGATGCCGCCGAAGCCATCATTGACGAATTGTTGACCCTTAAACATCACCTGACCGCTCAGGGCATCGCCCCGGGTCGAGTGCTACTAGACCCCGGGTTTGGATTCGGCACCACTTTCAACGAGGACATGGCCATCTGGACCGCTTTGCCCACGCTGTCAGAGCGGCTGGATTGGCCTGCATCGCGGATCTGCCTCGGGCTCTCCCGCAAACGATTCCTCGCCTGGCGCAACGGTACGCCCCAAATGGCGGCCGACCAGCGGGATGGTCTGACCTCATCGGCCCACGCTGAGGCCCTAACTTGGGGCTATCGCGTCTTCCGCACTCACGCGCTACCGTGATCCCATGACCCTTAGCTATTTTGGCACCGATGGCATCCGTGGCCGGGCTTTTCAGGCCCCGCTCACCCTGGCAGAAACCGCTCGCTGGGGGCGGGCCTGGGGCCACGTCGCAGCGGCCAATGGCATTTCAACGTTGATCCTGGGCTGGGATCCCCGCAGCAGCTCCGTTCCATTGGCTCAATCCTTCGTACAAGGTCTTCTCGATGTGAACATAACCATTCTCGGCATGGTGCCGACGCCGGCGGTGGCCTGGCACACCGCCCGCACGGCGGGTGCGTGGGGCGTGATGCTGAGCGCCAGCCACAATCCGCCCGAAGACAACGGCATCAAGGGCTTCAATGCCTCGGGCGAAAAACTCACCGAAGCCCAGGAGTTAGCCATCGAAGCGGCCTTCGACGCCGCAGACGTTCTCGAATCCACCCTCCCCTTACTGCACACCGAACAGGGACCGATGGAAGCCTACCTTGCCCACCTGAACGGCATCGAATTGCCCGAAAATTTCCCCGTGGTGGTGGACTGCGCCCATGGTGCCACGGCGCCCTTCGCTCCCCGGCTCATCCGTGGAAACGTAAGCTGGATAGGCGTCCCCAGCGATGGGGCCCGGATCAATGTAGGCACCGGATCCACACACCTGGACGCCCTGCGGGACGCGGTGAAGCAATCCCATTCGGCCCTAGGCATCGCCTTTGATGGCGACGGAGACCGCTGCTTGATGGTGGACCCTCATGGGCAGTTGATAGACGGAGACCAGATGCTCTGGCTCCTCGCTCAGGATCGCCTGGACCGCCATGAAACCTTGCCTGGAGTCGTGGGCACGGTCATGACCAACGGGGCCCTGGAAGCTGCCTTGAACGCCCGAGGGGTGCCTTTTGTGAGAACCCCAGTGGGAGATAAATACCTGCTGCGGGAACTGGCCTCCCGCGATTGGGATCTGGCCGCCGAAGCCTCGGGACACGTCATCCAGAAAAAATTGGGGCCATCAGGTGATGGGTTGGCGACAGCCTTGGCGATTCTCGGAGCCTTGATCCAAAGGCTTCCTGCAGAACGTTGGAATTGGCGCTTTGAACCGTGGCCTCTGCGATTGGTGAACCTCCAGGCCGCAGCGCGGATACCCATCGAAAATTGCCTCCGGCTTCAGGCTGCCATTCGAGATCTGGAATCGCGTCACGGCGCGGATTTGCGACTGGTGATCCGATGGTCCGGCACCGAACCCAAATTAAGGCTGATGGCCGAAGCGAAAACCGAAGGCGTGCTAGCAGAAGCCATCGAGCTTCTGGAAACTTCGGCCCGACTCGATCTGGAGCGTGCATGAATCATCAACGGGCTAAGCCGTCGTTCAAGAATTATCCCTACATTAAAATTGTGCGTCCGGCATAAGGGGCCGTAAATGAATCACCAGAAAAGTACTGGCAATTCCTTAACGGCTCCTAAAGATTCCCATGCTTTTCGGCATCGCGGGACCGAGATCAACCGCCTGGAAGCCTTTACCGACGCGGTGTTCGCGTTCGCGGTCACCTTGCTCGTGGTGTCCTTGGAAGTTCCGAAAAGTTCGGTGGAACTCTTTGCGGCCATGCGTGGATTCCTGGCCTTTGCGATCTGCTTCACCTTTCTTATCCTGATCTGGTATGACCACTACCGATTCAATCGGCGTTATGGGATGACAGACCCTTACACGATTTTCTTGAACATGGTGCTGATCTTCGTGGTGCTGCTTTATGTCTATCCCATGAAGTTCCTTTTCACTTATTTGGTGAATGCAATGGTGTGGGGCACCCACTCCGAGGCCATCGCAAATGTCGGGGATATGAAGCGGCTTATGGTCGTTTACGGCTGCGGGTTTTTGGCGGTGAACCTGCTTGGATTTCTGATGCACCTCCACGCCTTCGCCCAGCGGCATCATTTGGAACTCAGCCCCCCCGAGCTTCACGACACCCGAGACTCGATGCAACGCCACCTCGCCATGGCATCGGTCAGCGTCCTTTCCATCTTCATCGCTACCTTTACCCGTGATAACGGCAGCTTTTCGGGCCTGACCTATATGCTGCTAGGCCCGCTGCTCACCGCCCACGGCATGATGATGGGACGCCGACGCCGGGCCCTGGAAACCCCTGCCGACCGTTTTCCTTAGGCTGTTTGGGGCGACTGGCTGCCCTGAGCCACGGATATTTCCTGCTATGGTTATAGTTTGGAATATGACGTTTCTATGACTGATCGCGGGAGAACTCGGTGAGTCCACGCCTGGGTGTAAACATTGATCATGTGGCCACCTTACGCCAAGCGCGAGGTGGGCATGAGCCCGAGCCCGTAGCAGCGGGTCTGGCGGCCCAGAGCGCCGGTGCCCACGGTATCACCGTGCATCTGCGCGCAGACCGCAGGCATATTCAGGATCGCGATGTTCGGATGCTGAAAGAGATCCTCGCCCTGCCCCTGAACGTCGAGTGTGCTGCCACGCCTGAGGCCCTGGAATCCGTGATTCCACTGAAACCCTACATGGTGACCCTTGTGCCTGAAACGCGAGAGGAGCTCACCACCACCGGCGGTCTTGACGCGATCTTTCTTCAGGCTCCTTTGCGCCAGATCATCCGCGAGCTGCGGTCTTCTGATATTCGAGTGAGCCTTTTCATTGACGCAACCCGCGAGCAGGTGATGATGGCTGCGAAACTCGAGGCGGATGCCGTGGAGCTCAACACCGGGAGTTACTCTGACATTCCGTTCGGCAGCGATCCTACGCTGGAACTGGGACGCCTGCGCGAGGTCGCCAAACGCGCCAACAATCTAGGGTTGCGGGTACTCGCGGGCCACGGCCTGAACCTGCGAAATCTCGGGGCCATCGCGGCGATTCCTGAAATCGAAGAATTGAATATCGGCCACAGCATCGTGGGTCGCGCCGTGCTGGTGGGCATGGAGCGAGCCGTGAAGGAAACCCTCATCGCCATGGGCAGGGGGAGCGAAGCCTAATGAAAACGATCCTCGTGGTGGACGATCAGGTGGAGGTTCAAAACCTCCTCATGGATATGTTGTCCATGGCGGGGTACCGCGTCCTTCTCGCAGGCAGTACCCAGCCCGCCCGTGAAATTCTTGCGGTCGAAAAAGTTGACCTCGCCATCCTCGACATTGATTTGCCTGGTGAGAGCGGTCACGAGCTCTGCGCCTTCATCAAACGGTTTCCCGAAGCCCCCAAAGTCGTCATGCTCACGGGTCTTGAACAAGAGGCTCATTGGCGTGAGGGCATTCAATCCGGTGCCGATGTTTACGCCGTTAAGCCCTTCGGCCGAGACCGCATTCTGACGATCCTAAGCGAACTCATCGGCGAGGCGGGCTGATGTCGAATCTTCGCGGCAACCTCCAAAGCATTTCCATCACTGACGTTGCGCAGTTGCTCCACGTCAACAAAAAGACGGGCCTGCTGAAAGTCACCTCCGGAAAGATCTCGGGCACGCTCTACGTGGTGAATGGTGAGGTGATCCATGCGGATACACCCCAGACCAAGGGCGAAATGGCAGCCTTCGAAATCCTGGAATGGGAGAAGGGCGAATTTGAATTCATCGCCACGAAGGTGCAGGCGCCCAATAGCATCCGCCGTTCCGTGCCGGATCTGCTGATGGAATCGGCCCGCACTTCGGATTCACGCAAGCGATTGCGCAGTCTGTTCCCCAATCTCAAAGGCGTGCCCTGGCCGACCCTGAGCGGCGATGCGCTATTGCAAGGTATTAAAATTTACTCTGAGGACCGGAAAATCATTCCCTTTTTCGACGGGTACCGAGATTTTTTGGATGTCATGGCCACCACCGAACAAAATGAAGTGGCGGTACTCCAGGCCGCCAGCATTTTGTCGGATGCGGGGCGACTGAAAGTTTATGAACCCGAAGTACAAGTCAACGTTGGCATCCTGAAAACCGGCTTCTTCAAAAAGGGTGGCTTCTTGGAGTTGCCCAAATCTCTGGAAACCCACTGGGCCCAGTTGCCGCCCTACGCGACGGTGCCCATCACGAACCTGCGGGTCATGTGGCCCAGCGGTCCCGCCGTAGAGCACGTGCAGTTCGTCTCAGGCATGAATGACTATTCCATCGCCATCCCAAAGGATCTGCTCAGCGCCTGGGGCCTCAATGAAGGCGATGTGGTTCAGGTGAGGCCGGCACCCTGAATCCGACTTGCGGCTGAAAATAGAAAAGAGCTTGGAACCACAGATTCCGCAGATTCACGCAGATGAAAACGCTCTTGCCTTAATGATAGCAGCGACTATCATTGATAGCGTGGAGGTGAAA
>JAYVXV010000220.1:0-14820 GCA_043784905.1 Holophagaceae bacterium
ACCACTTTCGCGCCTTTTCGCAGCACGAACACCGCGTTGGCAATGGTGTCGGAGATGTAGACATCACCCTCGGGCGAGGTGGCAATATCATTCAAAAACTTGGCGCCGGGCACGGTGAATTTTTCAACGATGTTCCCGGATTCGGAATCCATCGCCACCAATGTATCCAAATCCGCCACATAGAGCATGCGGCCCACCAAGCCCAAACCCTTGGGTGCATTCAAGCCTTTGACCCATTCTTTCGTCGTGATGAGGCCATTCTTGTCGAGCTTCGCGATGAACCCCTTGCCTTCGCGGCCCATCGCACCGTTGGGCATGTTGGATGAATACCAGACTTTGGCTTTGGCATCCCAAAGCACGCTTTCGGGATTCATGAAACCGGGGACCGACCACGAGGCCGAAACACCGGGCGTCTGAAGAACCTCCAAGGGTTTCGGTTCTGTCTTCTTTGCATCAGGCTTAGTCGCGACTTTTCCGGCGCTCTTGTTCGCTCCAGCTTTCTTCGCAGGCTTGGTCTGGGCACCGAGGATTGTCACCAGGGTCAGAGAGGAAAGCAGCAGGGTTCGCATGGACACTCCGGGATGGTTTTATCCATTCTGGCGTCAAATCGAAGCGCGTGTCGAAGCAGGCATCACTTCCGGTACCTCTGTTCAGTCTCAAAGGCGCTCTTGGCCTACCGATGGAACCTCCAGAATTCCTTTGGGGCCGCAGGCCGTTTCGTCGAAATTCCCTGTGGTTCAATTGGGTGAGGCCAAACCCAAACGGCCGCGAGAAAAAGATTTCCATCGCGGCCTCATGTGAAATTCGATGCCGGTTTTCACCCACCAAAGGCTGCCAGATTCATCTTCAAATATTCATCCAACCCACCTGGTATCTGGCCGGTAAAGAGCTCTACATTGCCACTGATCGCGCTGCTGGTGCCTTTCCTGTAGTGCTGGTAGAGCGTGACGTAAACGCGATTGTGACTCTGTGGTGAATGGCTGGATTGAAATGAATTATTTCGGGTTGGTCGCCCATACCGTCAACTCTGGGATGAAACCCCGGTCGTCCATTTCGAGCATGGCCTTGATGGCGTGGGCGATCTCCCTGGCCCGCAGCTTGGTCTCGTTCACCACCTGCTGTCTCCCCATGCGGGACTGAAATTCCGTGACCACCTCTGAGGGATTCACCTGCATAACCCGGATATTGTGACCGCGTAACTCAGCCCGCCAACATTCGGTCATAGCTGCCAAAGCGAACTTGCTCGCGGTGTAGGCCGTGCCGCCGGCAAAGCCGCGCTGGGCGGCCGTAGAGGCGATGTTGATGATGTTCCCTCCCATTTCGTTTGCGATGAAATGGCGGGCGGCCGCCTGGCCGGCCAGCATGGCGCCAAAAACATTCGTATCCATGATGCGGCGGAACTCCGCCAAATCGAGGTCTACCAAGGATGCGAAGGAGCCGAAGCCCGCATTGTTGATGAGCACGTTGAAAGAACCGAAGGCTTCTACGGTTGCATCTACCATTCGTGCCACCTGGTTGGCATCACTAATATCCGCATGGATGGCGAGCGCCTGCAATTCCGCTGCGGCAGCCTTGAGCTTTGATTGATCGCGACCCGTGATAGCCACCTTGGCCCCCGCATGAATGAGCACACGCGCGGTCTCGAAGCCGATGCCGGAACTGCCGCCAGTGATGAGTACTTTTGCTGCTCGCAGATCCATCACCGGGCTCCGGTCGCGAAGGCCTTGATCTGCGCCTTCGGCTGAGCCCCCACCAGCTTTCCGATGGGCTTTCCGTCTTTCATCAGAATCATGGTGGGGATACTCTGGATGCCGAATTTGCTGGCCACTTCGGGGTTCTCATCCACGTTCATTTTTGCGATGTTAACTTGGCCCTCCAGCTCATTAGAGAGTTCATCCAGGATCGGCGCGATCATCCTGCATGGCCCGCACCAAGGCGCCCAGAAATCCACCAGCGTGGTGCCCTGGGCGGTGGCTGCGGTGAATTCAGAATCGGTGAGATGTTTTACGGCATTTGACATGAGTTTTCCTTTCAAGCTTCGAGAATGGCGCTGAGGCTGACGTCCGCCCTCGGCACGCGGATGCGCAGCATTTCTGCGTGGCATTTCATGGGTGCTCCTAATAGACTGATGGAGTCTTGCATGGTCCAAAACTAGATGATTCGGGCGGTGCCCGAGACGCGGATCGAGCTGCCGGGTGATGCCGGAATTTCGGCCCGAAGGTGAGAGCGCATTCCCATGTCTTCGCCCTGCACAATGTCTATGGCGCCCCCATGAGGCCAACCGATGTCCCGCAAGTAACCCGCAAACGCCGCTGTCGCAGCACCCGTGGCTGGATCCTCGTACACGCCGCCCGAGGCAAAGGGATTGCGAGTGTGGAAACGTTGCGGAGTCTCCGCGTAAGCAAGAAGGATGGTTACGAGCCCCTCTTGATTCATGAGACGGCGACCCGCGTCCAAATCGTAGGTCATTCGAGACAGTGCCTCGCGGGTTTTCAGGCCCAGCAGCAGGTGGTCTGCTCCGCCGTGAATCCGCGCGGGCGGAAGCCTAGGATCCAGATCCTCTTCGGTGTAGCCGAACAGATCGAGTACGGCGGAGACAAGCGGTCCGGGTGCCGTCACGCTGTGCGTGGGTGGGGACTGTAGCGCAGCGGCGACAAGATTTCCCCTGGGGCTGGCGCCTCCATCGCGTAGGCCTTCCACCGTAATTTCGGCCTGATTGAGGGACAGAACGAACACGCCGTCGCCGTGCTTTAGCGCAAGCGCCGCTCCCAGCGCAATCGTGGCGTGACCGCAGAATGGCACTTCGGATTCGGGCGAGAAATAGCGCACGCGCCAGCCTGGTAGGTCCACGTTGGCATTTGAAACCGCGAAAGCCGTCTCTGAAAAACCCACCTCAGCTGCGATGCGCTGCATCTCCGGATCGGTCGGAAACGCATCGGCAATCAAGACACCCGCCGGATTGCCACCCGTGTTTCCATCGGAGAACGCGGCAATTCTTTGAACATTCATGTCATCTCCTGGGGGGCGACAAAGTTACGGTTCGATTCGGCCAAAGGATTCCATCATGCGACTGAGCAAGCAAAGGCCCATGATTCAGTAGATCTAGCGGCCCACCAGTTTCATCATGGCCTCGGGATAGCGTTCACCCGCAACGGCGCCGCTGGGCAGCACTTGGTTGATCTGGGCGAAATCCTCCTTCGTCAACGTGAGGCTCAGCGCATCCAGATTCTCATCCAACGTCGTGCGACGCTTGGTGCCAGGAATGGGAACGATGTCGTTGCCCTGAGCTAACACCCACGCCAGTGCAAGTTGTGCAGAAGTGCAGCCCTTGGCTTTCGCCAGCTCAGCGACCTTGTCCACGAGATCGAGGTTTTTCTGAAAGTTCTCACCTTGAAACCGGGGTGAAAAGCGTCGGTAGTCATCGGCGCCAAAATCATCGAACTTCCGAAGCTGGCCCGTCAGGAATCCTCGACCCAGCGGACTGTAGGCCACGAAGCCAATGCCCAGCTCTCGACAGGTCTCTAGTACCCCATCTTCAGGATCACGGGTCCACAATGAATACTCGCTTTGTAGGGCGGAAATCGGATGCACCTTCATGGCCCGACGGAGGGTATCGGGTGAGGCTTCAGAAAGTCCCAAGAAACGCACCTTGCCCTGCTTCACCAGATCCGACATGGCGCCGACGGTGTCCTCAATGGGCGTGTCCGCATCCACACGATGCAGGTAGTAGAGATCAATGTGGTCTACACCCAATCTCTTGAGGCTGGCTTCCGCAGCGCTGCGAACATAGTCGGGACGACCGTTGATGCGGCGCTCTGCGGGGTTCTCCGAGCGCTGGATGCCGAACTTAGTGGCCAGCACCACCGCATCACGGCGACCTTTGATGGCGCGACCCACCAGCTCCTCGTTGCGAAAGGGCCCGTAGGCGTCCGCCGTATCCAAGAAATTGAAACCGCGATCCAGAAACCGATGAATCGTGGCGGTGGATTCCACGTCGTCCGTGGTGCCATAGAACTCCGACATTCCCATACAGCCGAGGCCCAAAGGCGACACTTGAAGACCCTGTGTTCCTAGCGTCCGTGGGTTCATGGGTGTTCTCCTATTTCATGCTGAAAGGACAAAAGAAAAAGAATAGATTTCACCACCAAGACACGAAGGCACCAAGAAAAGCAAAAAAATCATGGGGACAAACCAGATCAGCGGCTTTCCGAAGGTCTGTTTTTCTTGGTGTCTTGGTGGTGATCTTTTTCTTTCCCCAAAAGTTGCCCTCAGCGCACCTGGATCAATTCCGATTCCGGGAAGCGCACTTTCTTCAAGCTGGCGTACTTGTCTTCTTCGCTGCGATACCCGGCGGCGCAGGCGCAAACGGTTGCGTAGCCTTCGTCTGCAAGGCCCAGGATGGCGTCGTATTGGACCGGATCAATGCCTTCCATCGGGCAGGTGTCCACGCCCAGTAGCGCCGCAGCGGTCATGAAATTGCCCAGGGCGATGTAGGCCTGGCGCGCGGACCACTGGTCTATATATCCAACGGTGACGGCCTTGGGGCTGTTCACCAGACTGCCCACCATCATGCCCTTGTAACCCTCCAGGGATTCGGCGCTGACGCCTCGCACTTCGGCGATGCGGTCCACGTAACGTGCGATGTGCGCCTCGCCCATGTCCTTTTTGATGGCGAAGACCACCAGGTGAGAAGCGTCCTCGATCTGCGCCTGGCCCCAGGATGCGGGCCGCAAATTGGCGCGGATTTCAGGATCGTCCACCACGATGAATTTGTAAGGCTGAAGACCGTAGGAGGACGGCGTCAACACCAGGGCTGCTTCAAGGGCCTTCCAGGTCTCGGGTTCGATCTCGCGATTCGAGTCAAACAGTTTGGTGGCGTAGCGCCATTCAAGCTGTTGGACCAGGGCGTCGGGAGTGATCGACGTTTGAAGGGTGGTGGTCATGATTGCTCCAGAATGGGCTGTTGCATTCCCTAAGCCCGTGTCATGATGTTTAGGTGCTTACATTCTTTTTGAAAGTAGGCACTATTTTGGAAGGTAGGCACCCAATGGTTAGAAAAGTATGTGCGCTTCAACCCAATGTCCTGAGTGGCGTCTGCCCTACTCGGCAGGTTCTGGATCTCATCGCCGACAAGTGGACCACGCTCGTCATCTATCTCTTGTCCAGCGGCACCCACCGCTACGGCGAATTGCACAAGCGCATCGAGGGCATCAGTCAAAAAATGCTCACGCAGACGCTCCGCAAACTCGAAGACGATGGCTTGGTAAAACGCACTGTCTACCCCGAAGTCCCACCCCGTACTGAATACCAATTGACGCCCCTGGGCGAGACCCTGCGCGAGCCACTATCCGCGCTCTGCCAATGGGCCGAGGAGCATCTTCCGGAAGTGGAAAAAGCCCGTGGGAGGAAGAAACCCAAGCTCGCGGAAGTGGCAAAGGGCGCGTGAGCCTGCATTCTGGCGATCCGTGCCCTCTCTGTTTCGCTTTTAAATCCGTGTCAATCGGCATAGCCCGTGGCTCAAAGAAAACCATGGATGATTCTGAAGCCTAAAAAACAAGCCACGGATTGCACGGATTTTCACGGATAAAAACCCAAAAAAACCTGCGACCTTTTGCTCAGCTCCCCGCCGCCAACGCCACAGGCCGGTGGTAGCGCGGGCCTTCATCCGCGTCCAGGCGTGTGATGACGCCGAGATCGGACAAAAGTTCGAGATGCGCGTTGATAGATTCGCGGTAGCGGCCTCGGGCTTTGAAGCAGCGGGCCAGGTCGGCGGCGGTCCACAAGCGCGGCGCGGAGAGCACGGCGGCGCGCACGGCGGCCAACTGCTCGCGGGTTTCCTTGGGCCAGGGCGTGGGCTCGGGCAGCGCGATTTCGATTTTCTCGGGCTCCGTTTCCAGCCCAAGGCTCGTAGCAATGGGGGCCGCAGATTGGCTCGGCGCTTGGTATTCCGGGCGCAGCCAGCGCACGAGGCCCTGCCTTTCTTCCTCAGCGCGTTCGCGATTGAGCGCCACCAAGCGCGTCAAGATGTCGGCATCGGAAAGGAAGACAGGTTTAACCGCAGATTCCGCAGATGACGCAGATAAAAGAACCTTCTTGTTTTTCCCATCTGCGGAATCTGCGAAATCTGCGGTTGCTTTTGTTTTTTCCGAACCTGATGAATCTGCGGACCACCCGTAAGCATCGAGCACGGCGGCGTCAAATTCGTCGTGGAGCTGGGCCAGGATGCTGGTTTGCACGGCCTCGTGCAGGGCGCGTTCCTTGTCGGTGAAGGCCTCGCCCTTCGTGAGCTTGTCCCGCAGGTTGTACATCTGCGTGATGGTCACGCCCCGCCCCTGAGCCCCCTTGCGGTGCGCGTCCAGCCGCTCCGCGAGGTCGCGGATGCGGATCTTCTGGGGCTCGCTGGCATCGGGGAAGGGGAAGGGATCGAAGCAGGTGCGGATGACATAAGTTTGGTCGTTGCCAACTCCGAGATTGCTCGCGGCGGCATCGCACCAAACCAGATGAACCCGCGAACTCAAAACACCGAGGTAGTAGGCATCGTCGAAAGCGAAGGCGATGAGTTTGCTGTCGGGAATTGCGTCACCGCGAAGAAATACAAATACGCGATGCTTGGCTGTTTTTGAGGAAACGATGTAGCGCGAGAGCCCCTGTAACGCTGGGCGCAAATCACCGAGGTTTCGGCCAAATAGCCACCAATTTCGTTTCCGTCCTGGATCATTGCTTAAATCCCGCTGTGGCTTCACATGGTCGACTACATGTTGAAAAGGACCTGGAAATTTGCCCCTGGCCTCTTCCAACGAGAGGCCAAAAAAGTCGATGATCCACGAATTTCTCGGTGAATCCGTAATGTCTTTGCCATTGAAGTAAGGCTTCACGATTTGGGGGCTCCCCCAGACTCTGAATTGGGCCACATTAACTACAAACCCCATTCCAGTAGGCTCGGCGCCGTTCGCGCCAAGACCCAATACCGCCTGGAGTGGAAGCACGTCGGCAACAGCGGTCCCCGCACTCAGGTCCGCGTGAACACGCTCCACGCTGCTTCCCACCACGACGATCTTCTCCGCTTCCAACTCCGGCGTGATGCCCTCGCCTTCATGCGCCACACGCCCCAGCCAGGGCTGACCTTCGAGCCCGCCCACGGTCATGGCGATGCGCACGGCGGCGCCTTCGTCGTGCCAGGGATGATCGGGGATCGCCCACACCAATTTCAGGGGTGGGAGCGCATCAGGTGCTGGTCGTGGTTTCGCCATGGTCGCCTTGCAGGATCAAGTACCCATCAAGTAAAAGGTTGAATATCAAGTGGTCTAATAACATTAAATACGTAATGAGGGAGGGTTCAAAAGGGCGGCCTGATCAAGTACCCATCAAGTAAATCCTTTCGCCCAAGCGGGCACGTATTTCCGCAGCTTAGGCGCGGCGCCGGGATCGTGGGGCAGCACCGCGCCTGAGTCCACGGCTTCGCGGATGAGCCTGGAGGCCAAGGCCATGTTCTGGGGCTCAATGCCAAAGCGATTCCGCACCGTGGCGTTAGTCATGAAATCGCGGCTCACAAAACGCAGGCAAGCATGGAGGTAGGTGGCGCGGATGCGGTCTTCCTTGTCCATGCGCGTGAGGGGTCGGTGGGCGAACAGCACGGCTCGCGTGTGGCCGTTAGGCGCTTCAAAGGCTGGCGCGGGTAGTTGAAAAAATTCCATTTGGGAAACCACCTTGTCCACGCCGCTGCCCCTTTCTTCGCAAACGCCCACGCGGCGCAGGAAGGAGGCCAGGGCTTCGTTGCGCGATCGCGGCGGTGAATCCAGAAAGCGATCCGTGCTGACCAAGGGCTCGCCGGGGTTGGTGATTTCCATGCGGTCTTCAAAAATCTCCACCATGGGCCCTGCGCCGCCGATTTGAAAATCCTGGTGGATGAGCGCGTTCGCCACCAACTCACGCACGGCGAGCACCGGATACATCGGCACAGATTTCCGCAGCGCCTGCCCCATGACTTCGTTGGGCGGAACCAGGCCATTGATGTAGGCGACAAGTGTTTCAAATTCCGAGGCGTAGCCTTCCGAGAACACCTGCTCGTGGCGCGTGTTCAATTTGTCGCGGCCCTGATAGACGATCACGCGCACCGCTTTTCGAGCCAGATGCGGAAACGCGTCCAGCTTGCGGGCAAACAGCATGGCTCCCAGATTCGTGATGCTGTAGCGTCCTGAGTCTGTCTTTGAAATCATCCCGTCGCTGGATAAGGACTTGAGGATACCTGCCAGGGAATCCGGCAAAGGCAGCCCCAGCAGCTCGAAATAGGAAGGGTAGTCCAGCAGCTTGACGACCTCATCCGCGCTCTGGTCTTCCAAAGCTAGAAGCCGCTCGAAAGGGGTCGTATCAAGGATGCGCCAGAGGGCGCGTTCTTTTTCGGGGTGGTCCTTGAGCTTCTTTTTATAGGAACCCACGCGGATGAATTCAGTGGTTTGAAAAGCCAGCGGGTGGCGAAAGGTCGGGCCGATCTCCAGCAGCACGATCCGCTTGCCCTCCACCAGGAAGGCGTGGAAACGGAAATCAATGCGAGGCGTGAGGTGGCGAAGCAGCCAGTTCTCCAACTCCTCACCCCCCACTTTTGTGGCTCCAGGATCGAAGGTGGTGCCCTCGACCTCATGGTTTCCATCCCGGATTCCCCACACCACGTAGGATGTGCTCTTCCCGCACAGGGCCGCTGAATTCGCCATCGCAGAAAGGTATTCGCCGATGTCCTTTGGCTCGGCGTCGTTCACTTTGAACTCCACCCACTCGTTCTCGCGGGGCAGTTTGCGGAGCTCCGCCACGAGGCTGGCCAGGTAGTCAAGGCTGCGTTCGGCGCTCATGCCTTCACCTTGGCACGACGAGGTTTTGAATCCATTGGAAGGGTTGGCTCGCTGGCCTGCCCATCAGCGCAATGATGCGCGATTACGCCGCGCTGCCTGACCTGCCGCAGGCTATTCGTCGTGATGAGCCCAAAGCGCCGCGCACGACCCGAACGCACCGCCAGCGCGGCTTTGTGCCACCAGTAGAGAACGAAATCCACGGTGTCCGGCACCTCTGGATAGGCGGCTCGCAAGGCTTCCGCATAGCCATCGCCCAGGGCTTCGCGCATCCGCGCATTCCCGAGAAAAGGCGGATTCCCCACGATGAAATCCGCCTCGGGCCACGCCGCAGGCAAGGGGTTCAGCAATTCGACAATCCCTGTCTGCGCCCTTTCATCGGGCACGTTTTTGCCCGTGACGGGATGCACTTTGAAGGTCTTGCCATCCCATCTTGAGCGCGTGGTTTCCTTGGTGCCGGACCACGCGAGCACCGCGTCGCGGTTCTGGATGTTTTCAAAGCGTTGCAGCACGGGCTCCGGCGGCATGGTGCCGGGGTGCTCGCGGTGGAACCATTGGAGGTGGCCGATCCACAGCACCAGCTCGGCGATGGCGGCGGCCCATTCCTTCACCTCCAGGCCCAGGAACTGCGCGGGCGTGACGGTGAGCGTGTCCAGTTGCAGGCCTCTTTGAGTCTCGCCCAAATCCCGCAGGCGCTGCACCACTTCGCGTTCGAGCCGCTTCATCAGGTCGTAGGCCACGTAGAGAAAGTTGCCGCCGCCGCAGGCGGGATCGAGCACTTTCGTGGTCGCGAGCTTGGCTTGGAAATCGTGCAGCACGGCGCGGGCCTTGGCCTTGTCCGCCTCGCTGGGCGCGTCGCCCAGAAGGCTGATGGACAAGGCCTGAGCCAGATCCCAGTCCTCTCGCAGAGGGTCTTCCAGCGCGGGTTTCAGCAGGCGCTCGATGAAGGCTCGCGGCGTGTAGTGGGCGCCCAGACGGTGGCGTTCGCCCGGACTCAGCGCGCTTTCCAGCAGCGTGCCGAAGATGCTGGGGTCCACCTCGCTCCAGTTGAAACGCGCGGCCTGGTAGAGCATTTCGATTTCGCGTTGGTCCAGGGGCAAGGCCATGACCACGTCATCGGCGAAGAGGCCGCCATTGAAGCGTAGGAGTTTCTTGCGGCCGTATTTCCCGCCGGTGTTCATGGTGGTCCACAGGGATTCCAAGTCTGGCACGAAGTCCGCCGGGCTGCGCCGCCAGTCGTTTAGCGCGTTCTCGAATTCCTTATCCGGCAAGAAGCCCACGTCTTCCGCAAAGAACGTGAACACGCAGCGCATGAGAAAGGACGCCACGGCTTTGGGGTTGAATCGCTGCTCCAGGCTGGCGGCCAGCTTGCCGATTTCCGTGGCCACTTCGCGGGTCACCAGCGCCCGCTTGCGCGCGGGGTCCAGGCTTTGGGGATCCATCCAGATGGCCCGCAGGAAATCCTGCACGTCGGCTTTCAGGAGATCGTCCAGGCTGAAGCTGCGTCGGGCGCCGTAGCCGCCGTAGCGCCCCGAAAAACCTTCCCATACGTGGATGGCGTGGCCGATGTCGCAGGTGAGCACGAAGGGCGGCCGCTGGGGCAACTGTTGCGCGTAGTTCACCGCCTGCCCGAAGGCCCGCTCCATGTAGCGCTCGTAGCCTGCCGTGCCGCGCAGGGGCGCCGAGTCGGAGTTCGCCGCCGTGCTGCCCTGCTTGGCCTCCAACACGAAAGCGCCTTGCCGAAAGAGGTCCGCAGGCCCAACGCTGGTGCGGCCCTCGGCGTGGGTGAGCTGGATCTTCTTCTCAAAGCAGTAGGCGTCGTCCGTGCCCTTCTGCCCCACCGCTGGGAGATCCATGGCCTCGCAGAAATCCTGCAAAAAGGATTGGGAATGAGCCTCTTCGCTCCCAGCGGAGCCTTTCCATCGCGTAATGAAATCCTGGATGTTGAGGGGCATCTGGAAAGTCTAGCGGGGTTCGTAGTTTGGGCTTTGGCCATATACTTGATCTCATGATCTCCAGGGACACCATTGATGCTGCGGTGCGACTCCTCTCAGAGGAGGCCGAGGTTCAGCGGGTCATTTTGTTCGGCTCTTACGCCAATGGAGCTGCGCGGGAGGATTCGGACCTGGATTTTCTGGTGATTGAATCGAATCTCAAGGCACGGCGCAAGGAGATGGTGAGGCTGCGGGCATGTCTGCGCCCACTGGGGATTCCAGTGGATGTCATGGTCGCGGATGCCGGCCAGTTCGAGATCTGGAAGGACCACCCAGGGTCAGCACTGTTCGAGGCCGCCCGTCATGGGCAAGTGCTCTATGAACGCGCGGGTTGAGGCGGTTCGGATTCTTTTAGACAAGGCCAGCCAGGATGAGCTGGTCGCACGGAAACTGGCTGCGGACCTGACGATCGGCGATGAGATCATCGGCTTCCACATCCAACAAGCGGCTGAGAAACGGCTGAAAGCCCTGCTCGCTTTTTATGGAATCTCCTACCGCCGCACCCACGACTTACTGGAACTCATGGACCTTCTGAATGCCAATGCCCATCGAATTCCCCATGCGTTGGAGGCCCTTCAGGATCTGACACCTTTTGCGGTGGAATACCGCTACGAAAGCCTTGACCAGTACGAGGACGCACCGCTGGATCGGAGAGAAGCCCTCGACCTGTTGCAGGACTTGGAGACCTGGGTGCGCGGACACATGGATACTTCAAACGATTAAGCAACCCCACCGAGCGCAGCGGATCGCGTGGGTCGAGATCAGCTACAGCCTATAGCCTGATGCCCGACGTCTGATTTCACACCAGCGCCGCCACTCCCGGCAGCTCCAGGCCGCTGAGGAACTCCAGGCTGGCGCCACCGCCGGTGGAGACGTGGCTCATGCGCGAGATCACGCCCGCTTTGGCAGCCGCAGCCACGCTGTCGCCGCCGCCCACCAACACGAAGGCTCCACGATCGGCAGCGTCTGCCATTTCTTCAGCCAGGGTGAGCGTTCCACTGGCGAATGGCTCCAGCTCGAAAACGCCCATGGGGCCGTTCCATAAAATGGTTTTGGCGGCGTGGATTTCCTGCATATAAGTCGCTACGGTCTCAGGACCAATGTCCAGCCCCATGCGATCTGCAGGAATGTCCGCGTCGTGGGTGAGCGAGCAATCCGCGTCGTCAGCCATGCGATCCGCCACCAAGTGATCCAAAGGCAGCAGCAGCCTCGTCCCCTGGGCCTTGGCCTGGGTGATGAGATCCTTCGCCATATCCAATTTATCGTCTTCACAAAGACTCTTCCCGATGGGAATGCCCATGGCCTTGAGCAGCGTGTAGCTCATGGCGCCGCCAATGAGAATGGCGTCGGCTTTGCCCAGAAAAAAATGAATCAGTTCGATTTTGTCGGACACTTTGGCACCCCCTAGAACCACCACCAGCGGCTTCTCAGGGTTATGCAGGATGCGGCCCAGCGCGGCCAATTCCTTCTCCATCAGAAAGCCTGCGGCCACGCGGTCTTTAGGAAAATCCACCACCATGCCGCTGACAGACGCATGGGCCCGGTGCGCCGCGCCAAAGGCATCGTTCACGTAGGCATCCGTCAACTTCGCCAATGCGGCGGCGAATTCAGGATTGTTTTTCGTCTCGCCTTTCTCAAAACGTAGGTTCTCCAGAAGCAGTACCTGACCGGGTTTCAGAGCCTTAGCCTCCGTTTCCACCGCGTCGCCCACCACGCCCGATGCCAGCCGCACATCCAGACCCTGCGCCTTCAACCAAGCGCAGACCGGCGCCAGACTGTAGGCCGCTTCAAAGCCCTCGCCTTTGGGCCTTCCCAAATGTGAAGCCAACACCACCGAAGCTCCTTGATCGAGCAGATGCGTCAGTGTCGGCAGCGTTTCGCGAATGCGCGTGGCATCGGTAATGACGCCATCTTTGAGTGGAACATTGAGATCTGCCCTAAGGAAAACACGGAGCCCCTTGGCGTCGAGATTCTTCAAGGTGCGCAAACCCATGGGTGGCTCCAGTCAATAAAAGTATTGTCCATCATGGCCCCGGGTTAGGAGGATAGGGGGGTGAAGAGCCGTCATGATTGCTTCTCGAAGATCGCCAGCCACCTGGATGAGTCAGGCGCGAAGGGCATTCCAGCGTAATTTCCAATCGCAATTCGAAGCCTGAAACCCGCACCATTGGCCATTCCGAGAAGCTCATGGGGCTCGTAGACCCGCACGGATTCAACCACTTCTCGCTTTGCGCCTGAATCGAGTCGTTCGATACTCATGCGCTTGACGATGCGATCGCCTTCTAGGGCGCGGCGGCTGTGAACGCGCATTCCAGCTCGCTCTGCGACATCTTCGGGGACTAGGTTTTCCCGCATGTACGCCGCATTCAAATAGTCCATAAGCAAAACGCCACCGGGCTTTAACAACTTCACCAAGTCGTGCAAGAGCGCACGATTGTCTTCATCACTGAAATAGCCGAAGGGTGTGAACCAGAGGCAGATACCCGAAAGGCTCGCCGCTTTGATGGGCAATCGCCGCATGTCACCGCGCAGCAAGTGGCCGCGCAACGCATGAGGTGCGGCGAAAAGTAGGGTCGCCGAAAGATCCAGGCCAAAGGCTTCCAGGTTGCTATTTCGTAGGACCGCGAGATGGCGCCCCGCACCGCAAGCCAGGTCCAGAACGAGGCCATGCGCCAACTCCGGCGCGACCTTTAACGCCGTTGCAATCGCCTGTTCTGCTTCGCGTTCGTCGCGATGCGCGTAAAGCGCCAGGTAGTCCTCATCGAACCAATCTTTGAACCAATCAGCCATGCATCGAAGCTAACAGGAGAAGGGGATTGGGACTTGGGTCCTGGGTCTTGAGTCCTGGGGTCCATGTGGATGCGGCCAAAGGCCGCGACCTTTGTGAGGCGCGCCAAAGGCGCTTCCAGATTGCCTCAGGACCCAAGTCTCAGGGCTCAGAGCAGCAGCCCCATCGCCCGCTACACTGTTCATTAAGAAGGATTTCCCATGGACCGCCCCGAACGACTTGAAGACCAACTCCAATTCTTACTTTCCACCCTCGTCCAGCGGGAGCTGCGGGACCCAGAGCTGGGCTTCGTCACGCTGACGGCGGTGCGTATCACGCCGGACCGCAGCATGGCCAAGGTTTACTTCACGGCACTGCCTTCCGGTGGAATGTCCCAAGCCGATCAGACGGCCCAAACCCGCAAGGCCCTAGGCCGCGCGGCGGGATTTTTGAGAACTCATCTCGCCAAAGTCCTGAGCATGAAACGAGTGCCGGAGCTGCGTTTCTTCCCGGATGCCTCGCTGGAAGAAGGAAACCGCATGGAGAGTATTTTCGCGGATCTGGAGAAAGAGCGCGCCGGACGTCCCGCAGATCCCGAAGCGCCGGAAACTCCAGAACACCCGGAAACCTGATGCAGCCCGGAATCTATCTGGTCCACAAGGAAGTGGGTTCCACCAGCTTTGACGTGGTGCGAACCTTCACGCGGGAAGCTCGAGAAGCGGGACTGAAAAAATATTCTTTGGGGCATGGGGGCACTTTGGACCCATTCGCCGAAGGCCTATTGCTGATCCTCGCGGGCCAGGCCACCCGCTTGATGGAGCTGATGCATCCACTGCCGAAAACCTATGTGGCTGAGGTGGAGTGGGGCACAGAAACCGACACCTGTGATCGCATGGGCAAAAGGGTCAGCGATGGCGATCCATCAGCTTTATCTACTGAGACCTTGGATGCAGCATTGGCGGGTTTTATTGGCTGGCAAGACCAGGTTCCACCAGCCACAAGCGCCAAGAAAATAGACGGCGAGGCGGCCTATAAAAAAGCCCATCGCGGCGAGGAAGTCGTGTTGCCACCCTCTCGTGTTTTTCTTCATAAAGCGGCTTGGGTCAGTCACGAATTGCCCCATCGCAGCCACTTGGAAATCACCTGCAAGGGCGGCTACTACGTGCGTTCACTGGCCCGAGACCTGGGCCGTGGGCTTGGATGTGGAGCCCATCTTTCC
>JAYVXV010000221.1:0-4780 GCA_043784905.1 Holophagaceae bacterium
GTCAAGGCCTTGGCACCAGCGGGCGTAAGGCCCACGCGGTTCTCGTTGTTTTTGATTTCTTTGGGGCAGCCGACGATCATTTGAAGCTCCTAGCAGACAGAAACTCCAGCTTACCTTGGGTCAGCGAAGCTCCAAAACTCAGAAAATAAGCGGGTGAAGGCTTGCCTATAGCCCTATAAGTCACGGCCTCAATACATGGATCAGGACCTTGGCCTTGCGGGCCTCGTGCTTCCACGGATCGTTAGTCTCAGCATTGACGACCACATCAAAGGCCGAAAGCGCCGAGGTGGGCGCCTGATAATAGGCGCCAGCCGCGTAGCTGTAGAGGTTGTATCCGGGAGTTCCTACCAGGAGGCCCGCGTCGCTGACGGAGGGCGGAGTTTCGAGGGTCCACTGCACCTGGAAGCCCGCAGGCGTGGGACTCGCCTGAGTTGAAAGGTAGATGCGATCACCTAATCGAACGGACATTTCAGGAAGGGTGGTTGAGGCTAGGAAGAATCGCATGGGATCTTTCTGCTCGCTGATCTTCACCACCAAAACGTTCGATTTTTGTTCGACGCCCGAGGGATCCTTCAAGAAGGCCTGAATTTGGGCCTCGGTCTTCAAGGCGTCATAGTCCGCTGGAGGCCGATAATAGACCGCAGTGCCTGCGGCGGTGTTGGAGGATTCGGGTCCATCGGAAATTCGCCCCGGACCCGCCAACTCCCAGCGGACGGAGGAAGCGTAAGAGTAAGGGCCATACACCTGAACCGCAGCCCCGGCCCCCCCGTTCACCATGTTTGAGGGTCCGCTCAAGGTGATTGGGGGCGGCGAATAGGGAGGGTGGGAATCGGAGGAATGATCGTTAAATGGCCAGGGTGCTGGGCACCCCAAGGCGAGGACTAGGCATAAACCTGCGGTTCCGTAGCCTATAAATTTTCGCAGCGTGAACATGGTTGTATCTCCATCAAGTCGCACCGTCGAAAGTACCATCCATCGCGTCGACCTTCGGCCGTCACAAGGGGCCGTTACAGCACAACCAGGAAAGCACTGGTTATTCTGTAATGGCCCCTAATGGGGTGCTTCCCACCCCAAGCGGTTTTCCGACGATCCTTTTGGAGATTCGATGCTCAATTTTGGTCTCAGTCCTGAACTGCAAGCCCTTCGCGCGAAGGCACATGATTTCGCCGTGAACGTGATCCGCCCCGTGGCGCGCTACTACGACGACACCTGCGAATGGGCCACGCCGGTCTACCAAAAGGCTTGGGATGAGGGCTATCTCCAAGCGTTGGTACCCAAAGACTGCGGCGGCCCAGGCAAGAATCAGGTCGAAGAGGCGCTGGTCTGCGAAGAGATGGCGTGGGGCTGCGGCGGGCTTTACACGTCCATCATGGCTAACGGCTTGGCCATCACGCCCATCCTCATCGCGGGCAACGACGCACAAAAGAAAAAGTGGCTGGGAATGTTGGCGGAAGCACCGCTCTTCGCGGCCTTCTCTCTCTCGGAACCCAACGCCGGATCCGACGCGGGTGGCATGACCTGCCGCGCCGAATTAAAGGGCGATAAGTACATCATCAATGGCACGAAGTGCTATTGCACCAACGGTGGCTACGCGGACTTTTACACGCTGTTCGCATCCACCAATCCCGACAAGGGCGCCCGTGGCACCAGCTGCATCATCGTGCCCCGCGACACGCCAGGCCTGCGCGTGGGCAAGGCCATGGACAAGATGGGACAGCGTGCCTCGAACCAGGTAGAGGTTCATTACGAGAACGCCGAAGTGCCCGCCGAAAACATCCTGGGCAAAGAAGGCATGGGCTTCATCATCGCCATGAAGACGCTAGACCAGACGCGCGCTGCGGTTGCTGCCGGGGGCGTCGGTGTGGCTCGCGCGGCTTTTGAGATCGCGCTGGAGTACGCCAAAACGCGCATCCAATTCGGGCAGCCCATCTTTGCAAACCAAGCCATTAGCTTCATGCTCGCGGACATGTCGAAGAAGATCGAAGCCTCGCGCCTGCTCACCTGGCAGGCCGCCTGGATGACCGACAACAACATCAAGAACTCCAAGCAGAGCGCCATCGCCAAAACGTTTGCCACCGACACAGCCATGGAAGTCACCACCGACGCCGTGCAGATCCTCGGCGGCAATGGGTACTCCAAGGATTACCTCGTTGAAAAATGCATGCGCGACGCCAAGCTTTTACAAATCTATGAGGGAACGAATCAGATCCAGCGGCTCGTGATCGCGAAAGAAATTCAGCAAGGCAATTAGGAGCGCTTGAATCCCAAAAGGTTTTCTTGACTTCACGATTCGGTCCCCTGATACGCTTTGGGCAGTTATCCGACTTTTTGGCAATTGCCCCTAAGCTGGTGGGATCCCAATCGGGTTCCTGTTTGAACGGAGTTCTACTCCCTGGAACGCGATGTCTGGTAGGCGTTCCTGCGATCCATTCCAGGCGCTGGGGCTGGTCCCCGAGGAAAGTGTTTTATGGCTCAAGGCATCGTGAAGTGGTTCAACGCCGAAAAGGGTTTCGGCTTCATCACCCCCGACGGAGGCGGCGCCGACCTCTTCGTCCACCACACCGCCATCCAAACCCAGGGTTTTCGCACCCTGGATGAGCAGCAGCGCGTGAGCTTCGACGTTGTGGACGGCCCCAAGGGCCCCCAGGCTTCGAACGTCACCAAGGTCTGAATTAATCTGTTCAAGATTGAAGCCCCAGCGCCGCTGGGGCTTTTTTGCTTAAGTCATACTGGAAGCATGGCGCGCGACCATTTCATGCTTCTGTTCCTCCTCACGGCGCTAATTCTCCTGTTAGCGATCGGAGATGGAGGCACGGGGGTTGAGGGAAGGAACCTGTGGGCTTTCTTGAGACTTCGAAGCTTGGAGCTACCCTTTCTGAAGCAAAGCAATCTTGGTGTCGTAACGTTCTCGCTCCCCCGGCAGCGCCCACCTGCGTGCATACCCAAGAAACTTCATGGCCTCGCTCGCATTGCCTTCATGCAGACTGATGCGTGCCCGAAGCCAATAAAAATTGGATTCGTAGGGTTGTAGCTTGATCGCTGCATTGATATGACTTATGGCATCTTTCCATTGCTCCGCGCTCAGCGCCTCCTCGGCGAGAAAGGCCTGAAAGTAGGGGTCTTTTTTCCGCGAATCAAGGCCCATTTCACGATATTTTGCGGCTTCCAGGGGCCGATCCATCTCACGCATCAGTAACTCCAGATTGCCAATGGCGGCGGGATCCTTAACATTCAGTGCGACGGCTTTCAGGTAGCACATCTCAGCTTCTGAGCTATTGCCGAGGTTTTTCATCACAACACCGCGGATATTCCACCCCACCCCAGAAGTCGGGTCATCCTTGAGTGCCTGATCTGCCTCAGCCATGGCAGCCGTGCTGCGATTTTCCATGAGCAACTCCACCGCTCGGTTGCTGTGGTAGAGTGCGCGGACCCGATTCTCTTTCAGAACGCTAACGAGGTAATTGCCGTTGTGCCCTCGCAATTGCGGCGAAAAGTCCGCCACCAAATCTTCGGCTAAATTCATGGGAATCAAGCCGACCACATGGCGTTCCAATCGGATTAGCCCTCCGTCCCTACGCCAGTGGTTGAGATTTTGAGGTTCCGCATAATGGGCAGCAATGCCTATACAGTGGCAGGAGGCCACGAACAGAGCCGTGAGGGAAATGCAATTGGCTCGGCGTTCCCTCAGAACTTCAGTGATGGTGCGCGTACGTGAATTATCATAGGAGAGCCCCATCCCTCCTTCACTCTCTGACTTGAATATAAGATCAAGGATACTTTGCAGCTTTGCACGGACCCCCAGTTCCCGCATGGTGGCCCGTCGAATCAGCGGAGTGAGCTCCGGCGGAATTTCCAAGGGATCCGCCGAGACAAGGTACGGAGCTTGGGTTTCGATGATGGCGGGCATGGGCAGGAGCCTGGCAGGGACCGGAAGGTCAGCTTCCTGGGCCCCCAACGAGACCATCACAGAGAACATCATGAGCATTCCCACCGTGATCGAGTGCCTACTCATGATCTAACCTCTCAATCTAAAAACCCCAAAACCCCTCCTGGTCAGCGGAGTAGGCACTCGAAACATACGCTCCTCCTTCCGTGGGTCAACTTTTATTGGGGTGGACTAAGCTTAAATCGGAGTGGACCCCTCACGGGTGCCATCTGGGACAAACCTTAGGCGCCGAGCCATGAGAATCTAGTTCATGCGACCGACTGCTGTGGTGTGTGCTTATTCTCCCGTAGGTCATGAGGCCTTGGCGGGGCTTATCGAAGCCGGTGTGGAGGTGCTTGGCCTCTATACCTATCCACAAGGCGAATCTGAATCTTGGTTCGTACCACCTGCTCACTTCGCCGAACAGCAGGGCATTCCTGTGCATATGGAAGCTCGCTTCAACGAGGATTCGGTATTTGGAACCATTCGTGATTTGAAACCGGACTTCCTGTTCAGCTTCTATTTCCGGGAGATGATCCAGGCCCGATTTTTGGACCTTCCACGATTGGGCGCTTACAACCTCCACGGATCGTTGTTACCAAAATACCGCGGACGTGCGCCCATCAATTGGGTGTTGGTGAATGGCGAAAGCGAGACCGGCGTCACGCTCCACGCCATGACGCCGAAACCTGATGACGGCCACATCGTGGGACAAACTAAACTGCCGATTGATTGGGACGACACCGCTCTGAGTCTCACTTGGAAAAGCGCCGAAGCGGGTCGCAGGCTGGTCCGCGACACGGTTCCCAAATTGTTGGACGACAGCGTCGAACGCCTTGACCAGAAAAACATGGG
>JAYVXV010000222.1:0-4736 GCA_043784905.1 Holophagaceae bacterium
CTAGTTCTCCCGCTCGGATTGACGTGACTGCTGCACCAAGTTGATGAAAAGATCTTCGAGACTCGGCAATTCCGGGGCGGTGGACTCAAAGGAAAAACCTTGCTGGCGCAAAGCTCCGAGTACCGGATCTGGGGACGCATTGACCGCGAGCGAGAGTCGTACGCCGCGCCCCATCAGCTCCGAGGAAACCACCTGTGGAAGCGCGACCGCCGCGTGTTGAAGCTCGCGAAAACGTTCGGTGCGCACCTCGATGACCTGGCGGCCCATCTGTTCTTTTAGGCTGCGGGGTTTCCCATAAGCCATCAGCACCCCGGCCATGATGAAGGCTAGGCGGTCGCACTGGTCGGCTTCTCCCAAGTTGTGGGTGGTCACCAGGATGGTCATGCCGTCTTTCACCAGGTCGTCCATGGCCTCCCAAAAAAGCCGTCGCCTGAGAGGATCTACGCCACTCGTGGGCTCATCCAGGAAAAGCATTTTCGGCCGATGCAGGGTGCTGGACGCCAAGGCCACACGCTGCTTTTCGCCGGTAGAAAGCCCCACCACCAGCAGATCTACGAGAGGTCGGAGCTGCAATTCGCGGACGCGCTGACCGATGGCATCTCGCAGGCGCTCGCCTTCTAATCCGTAAAGTTGGCCAAAATAGGCGAGGTTTTCTTGAACCGTGAGGTCGTCCAACAGACTGAATTTTTGGCTCATGTAACCGATCTGCTGGCGTACCTGGTCGGCCTCGGTGAACAAGTCGAAACCTAAGGCCCGAGCCTTGCCCGAGCTGGGCGTCAGCACGCCACAGAGCATCTTGATGGCGGTGCTTTTGCCCGCGCCGTTGGGGCCGAGAAATCCGAAGACTTCTTCGGGTTCCACGTTGAAGGTTAGGTCTTTCACGGCGGTGAAATCGCCGAATCGTTTGGTGAGGTTTTCCACTTCTAAAATGGCATCAGGCATGACTGTTCTCTTCGACGGGTGTTTCAGCTTCCATCAGCGCGTGCAGAAAAAAATCTTCTAAAGTGGCTTCTGATTGGATGGCCTGTTCAACACCCGGGAGGGCTGAAAGCTTTGCCAGCAGTGGTTCTGCTGGCTGCTCTGGAAAGCGGGCACGGATTATTTCACCCTCGCCAAATAGATCCAAAGGCGCGAAGGCTTTCATGGCGGCTTGAACTTTTCTGCGCTGGGGTGTGGTCACTTTCACCACGAGTCCGGGCAGTTTTGAGCGGAAAGAATCCAGGGTGCCTTGATCCAGGATGCGGCCTCCGTGCATCAGCATCATGTGATGGGCGTACTCCGCTTCGTCCATGTACGGCGTGGTGAAAAGGATGGCTACGCCTTCATCGTGAACCTGGTGCAGCAGCTCCCAGAATTCTCGGCGAGAAACGGGGTCTACGCCAGTGGTAGGTTCATCCAACAGCAGTAGCCGCGGTTTCGGCAGGAGGCCCACGCAGAGGGCCAGTTTTTGTTTCATGCCGCCGGAAAGGGCACCTGCCATACGGTTGCGAAAGCGATCCAGGTCTACGGAAGCAAGCAACTCGGTGATGCGCGCGGCTGGCGATTTCATCGCGTAGAGGCCCGCCTGCAATCTCATGTTTTCTTCCACGGTGAGATCGGGGCTGAGCGCAAAAACCTGGGGAACGTAGGCGGCATCCTCCGGCTCCACCGTGCGCTCAATGTGGCCGGTGGTGGGCGTTTTGAGGCCCATGAGCATTCTAAACGTGGTGGTTTTCCCAGCACCATCCGGCCCGATAAGTCCCAGGAGGTCGCCCTCGTTCAACACGAGATTCAGATCCTGAACCGCTTTGGTCCCATTGGGATAGGTGCAGGAGAGCGACTCTGCGCGGAGCAAGCTCACTTGGGCAGCCTGAGCTTAACGTCCACCGCGAGTCCGGGAATAAGGCCTTGATCGAAGCCGTTGGGAATATTCACCCGAGCCTGATAAACAAGATTCACGCGCTCTTCGCGGGTTTCCACCATTTTGGGGGTGTACTCTGGGTCGCTGGAAATTTCACTGAGCGTGGCATCCAGGCTGCGTTTGTCCTGGGTGAGCAGGGTCACGGGCAGGCCGATTTTGGCCTGCGATTGAATGGACTGAGGTAGGTAGACGCGCACCCATAATTTGTCGGTTCGGGCCAGGGTGAGTACCGGTTGACCGGCGCTGAGCACCGATCCGATTTCACGGAGGCGATGGATGACCAGTCCATCGAAGGGCGCACGAATCTCCTGAAAGGAGGCCTGCGCGCGGCTTTGGTCCAAGGTTGCTTTGGCGCGCTGCACCTCCGCGACGGCGCCCAGGCGCTGTTCGGACCTGGCGCCTGCTTTTAATTCGGCAAAACTTTTTTCTTGGAGATGAAGATTGGCTTCGGCGCGGTCCCGGTCACTCTGGGCGCGATCAAGGTCGGCTTGAGAAATGATTTTGTCGGTGAAAAGCTGATTAGTGCGGCGAAGGGTATCTTCGGCCAAATGCAGGTTGGCTTGGGCGTCCCGCACGCGTGCATCACCTTGGGCGACCTCTTCTGAACGGGTGCCGTTGGCCAATTCCAAGCGCTTGGCATCGGCGGATTGGAAACCCGCCGCGTCGCGGCTCACGGCTGCGTTGAGCTCTTCGGCGGAAACTCGGGCCAGTAAGTCACCCTGCTTAACCCGTTGGCCTTCCTGCACCAACAATTCTGTGAGACGACCGGAAACCCGTGGGCCGAGATCCGTGAGATAGGCCTCGACGCGACCATTGAGGACGGGATCTTTATCGCGGTGGCAGGCGGTGCCAAGCGCAAGCAACACGAGCACCAGTGCGGCGGCGGCCATGGGCATCAGTTTTAAAATTTTCATACTCACTCCAAGTCGAAAAGGTCAGCGGGCAGGGGCACCGAGGGATGGGCTGCGACACCGCGCCAGAACAGTTCAAACCAGGCGATCTCTGCCAACCGCAAAGCGTCCTGTTGGGGGAGTTGAACCAAACGCGACGTGAAGGCCGGCACCAGGTCAAAAATTTCCATGAACATCCGCACAAAGAAAAAAGCTGTGATGCGCGGGTTGAGATCAGACCGCAAATGTCCCCGTTCGATGCCCTGTTCCATGACGGTCCAATTGCATTTGGCCGTGCGTTGGATGTGGCGCGCGATGGCGTCCTTGGTGCCTTCGGTGCCATTTAGAATTTGGCCCCTCAGGACGGCGCGAAAGCCGCTGTCCTGACAAAAATGCCGACGATAAATGCGCGAAATCTTCCACAGACGAAGGTGCGTGGGCTCGGTGCTGGAGGCTTTTGCCAAAGCTTCTAGTTCACCTGCCACCGGCGGCATCTTGCGCTCCAGCAGGGCCAAAAACACATCTTCTTTGCTCTTGAAGTGGTAGTAGATCAATGCGGGATCACAGCCAGCCACTTTCGCGATGGCGCGGATGCTTGCCCCACCCATGCCTGTTTCCGAGAACACCTGCTGGGCTGCGTCCAGAAGGCTTTCGGTGTCCACCTTCAAGGTCTTAGGCCCCCTTGGTTTTGCTGGAGCTTTCTTGATTCTGGTGGGAGGGGGGGTCACGTAAGGGCTCCATAATTCAACGACCGTTGAATTATGCACGCTGAGTCAAGCCCAATCCAGCCTAATTTCATCAAACGTTGAAATAGGGTGGTACATAAAAAAACCCCGGACAATCCAGGGTTTTCAATGCAAACGGTGGAATCTATTCCACTGAGATGGGCAGTTCTGTCGTGTAGTCCAGGGGGATGATTTCCGCTTCCTCAAAGGCAATGCGGCTTTCTTCCACTTCGCGCACGGAGACCTGCGCCCAGAAACTAGCCAGCTTGGGCGCGTCCTGCGGATGGCCCTGCTTGCTCATGGGTACGATCACTTCGACCTTGGGATAAGCGCCGCGCTGCAATTGGTCGCAGCGCTTGCCAGCCACCGCAACGAAGCGGTACTTATTAGCGATCTCATCGGGAACATGAACAATGGTGCGGGCCATGGATGACTCCTGAACCCCAAAGTCTACCTGGAACCAGGCGATGTGACCAGTGGGAAGAGTGGGGAGAGGCAGGGGATTAGTTCAACGCTTGAAGATGAGGACTTGAAAAAGGTGGTGCCCAGGCGGTTTTGTTGATACCTTCAATGAATTGACCTCGTGAGAGGGGATGGCTGGTTCGTTTTCTCCCCGCTTGGACTATTTGCTCTCATGAGGTTCATTGTGCTCACGACTCTTGCTCGCCGTGTGTTTCAGGTTCTGTTCGCGGTGACGCTGCTCATGTTGAGCCTGCCCCTTCATGCGGCAGGCAGCACCGTCACGGTCACCGTCAGTCCCACTTCCGCGACGGTGTACCAGGGGACGACGAAGCAGTTCACCGCTACGGTGACGGGGACGACAAACACTGCGGTCACCTGGACCAGCACGGGCGGCAGCATCTCTTCCACGGGGCTTTTCACGGCCCCGGCAGCGGCGGGGTCCTACACGGTGAAAGCCACCAGCCAAGCCAATACGATGAAATCCGCGTCGGCGACGGTCACAGTGACCGCCCCCGTCGTCGCCCTGGTTGTGAGCCCCACCACCGCCACCGTTGGCGCGGGCGCGAGCCAGACCTTCGTGGCCACCGTTACAGGTACGACGAACACTGCGGTCACGTGGACGTCTACCGGTGGGACCGTCTCAGCCGGTGGTGTCTTCACCGCCCCGGCTGCGGCCGGAACTTACACGGTCACCGCCACCAGCCAGGCGGACTCAACGAAGAAGGCTTCGGCCACCGTTACGGTGCCCATCAAGGTAGT
>JAYVXV010000223.1:0-14453 GCA_043784905.1 Holophagaceae bacterium
TCATCTGGATTCTGTCGGCAACCAAGCCGCAAAATCTCGTTCCCGCCGCCGCAGCGAACGCCGCGTGAAATGGCAAACCCCGTTTATCAGGACGGACTAGAATGGCTTGCAGATCTTGCAGGCTTTGTAGCCGGCCTTTTGGGCATCGGCGGCACTGGCGAAAGCGACTTTGTTGGATTCCTTCATCTTCGCGATGCCCTTGCAATCAGCCTTGTGGCAGAGTTTTGAATCTTTGTTGCCCACAAAGCCCGTAGCGGCAGGAACCGCCTTGGCGGGAGCGACCGTGGGCTTGGCGGTAGCGGCTGCTGCGGCAGGTTTTACGGGCGCGGTCTTGCCCTGAGCAAAGACTGGGGCGGCCACAAGCAAGATGGCGAGCATGGTTTTCATTGGGACTCCTTGAGAAGGTTGCATCAAGCCTGAATGGTTCATCTAGGGCCGTCAATCCTCTCGTTTGATCAAGCACCAAATTCCGGCCAGCGGCAGGGCCACCACGGTGATCCAAAACGCAGGCTCCCACTTCAGGTGGTAGTCGAAAGGATCGCCACGATACAGCCGATGGTCTTGCCAAGCGCCAATGCCCAGCGCCAGAATCGCGCCGAGCCAAAGCGCGAGCATTCCCTTTTGGAAACCCACGCTGCTCGCGAATTTGCGAAATACCATGAGCACCAGGCCTAGCGCGAATATCGGGATGAGCAGGTAGAAGGGATGGGGCGCGTCCAACACCGTGCGGCTGTGCTCTGGGTGGGGGACTTGAGTGTCTTGGCCGTGAGGTATAGGTAGACCTTCGTTCGCCAAGGCCAGTTGGTAGCCCGCCACCGTTGTTTCGTTTTCACCGGGACGACGACCATGGGGCCCCGGACAGCTGACCGTCATCCACGGCAAACAAAACAGAACCAGCAGCAACATGCCGTGAAGCGGGGCGAGCAAGCGATTCATGGGGGAAGTCCTTCCTGAATTTTCGGGTTGAATAGCCTGCAATCTCAAAAGTAATATTTCGTCTTTTTCGTCCACTCATTTTTGGGATATCGCTTGTGGAGGAGGATGAAACAACGCTTGGATAGGGTAGTCATTTCCGCGCTGCCACACATCGGTGCACGGGTGGTGCCCACCACTTTATGAAGTGATTCGGGCACCCGTTCATCGTCAGGATGGGCGTCGGCGAAGGCCAGCACGGCGTTGGCAAAATAGATTTGGGCATCGGGAATTTTCGCCAAGGCGCGGCGATCCAAAAGCGCCATTTGAAGGTCGGCGGGCTTGAGGAAACCTGGATTGGGCCCCGCTTCGATGGTCTTGGCTTTCTCTTCGGTCGGGCTACACCACCAGTTATCCCGCAGCGAATCGAAGTCCTTCACATCGGTGGCGTTTACCCGAGTGGCATAGTCCGTTCCGATGTCAAAACGCAGGCCGGGATTGTCCATCATTAGCCGCACCGCCTCGAAGCGCCGGGCCACTGGATCCTGAATTTGGATGATGCTCTGCGCTTTTCCCCGCAGTGTCTCTTCGAGGAGAGGCGCCAGCTCTGTGGCCTTGTCCATGCGCTCTAGCACGAGGGCGCGCATCCATGCGCAGCGGGCTATTTCAAAGGCCATGGATTTCATAAGCGCCGGGTGTCTCGCCACCGCAGTGAGCTGATCCAAGGTTAAGGATTGGTTGATGACATTGCCTTCAACGCCCGCAAAAAGTTGGGGCAAGGCACCGGTCCTTTCATCGGCCTTGGTAGCCTCCACATTATTTTCAACTTCAGTGGCCACCACGTATGAGGGCGCAAATGGTACCCATTCATCTAGGGACGATGCTAGGGAACGCCGTCCTCCACGCACCCGATTCATGGCCCAGAGGGGCAGGTTTTTATCGTTCAGACTGGCTTCGAGCTTGGACTTTTGGGCAGAGGGCGATAGCTCGCCCAAATCCAGCCACAGGAGATTCCATTGCACGGATGCATAGGCCGGAGACGTGGCAGGCACTTTTTTAGCCAAGGCCACGAGCGCTTTCGTGTCGGGATGGTCCTTGGGCGTTTTCACCAGGGCCGCCACCAGCATGGGTGTGGAATCCTTGGCTGCTTTCAGGAGCGAGGATTCCTCCGTCAATGGTGCTCCACCCTTGAAAGTGTCCAACCAGATTCTCAGCCCTTCAGCGCGGGCATTGAGATGAGTTTCCGCAACGGGCTCCCCCCCCTCCATGTATTTCTCGGCGCTCTGCAAACGCATTAATGCCGAGCGGAATTCGAGTCCTGGTTTCGCCACGGAGAGCAGCACCAGCGCCTCGTCCCGGAGTTTCGCGGGCTCGGTGACGTGGCGCACGAGATCACGATAATTCTCGGCGGCATCCCGGACATCCTCTGGAAGGTTTTTCGTTTTCAAACAGTTTTCGAGTAGGGCCTGCGCCTGTTGATAGGGTCGCAACAGAGGCGGAGGCGCTGGCGCCACCGCAGGCGCCCCTGCAGGAGGAAGGGTTTTGAGGGTCGCTTCGCGCACCCAGCAGCGGGCTTGCAGATAGCTCCCCCAGGGTTGCCAGGGCGAGTTCTTGTCTAGCGAGATGGTGCCGAAAGCCTTGCGTGCGTCGTCAAATTTCTCGGAGTAGAAAAGCGCGGCGCCGATTTGATAATCGCGTTCGGCCCGCAGCCAGTCCGGGGCTTTGACCGCCGAAGGAATGGCGGGTGCCGCAACGGTCGAAGCGAAAACCTGATCCTGACCCTTGATCCATTCGACTACTTCGGGGCTTTTGGCGTCGTGGGCCTTGCTGATCTCCTGGATTTTCAAAGCCGCGTGTTCGAAGGCTCCGGCGGGAATCCGCACATAGCTGTTGTATTCCTTGAGCTGGGTGAACGGGTCTATTTTTGGAGCCTCACCGCCCATCACCGTTGTGCGGGCTTGTCGCCACACCTCGGGATCGGGTGGCTGGCCGCCGCTGTCCCGCTCAGGCGCTTCGATCACTGATTTCTGGGCGACTTCATCGAGTCCCCAACCCTCCAAATGCCGGTAAGCGATGACCAAGTTTTCCTGTGAAAAAGTCGGACGCACGATACCCAATTTTCCGCCCGCGAAATCCTTCAGGGGCGTATCCGGAATGCCAATATCGCCCAAGAGCGCCGTAGTCGTATAGGGTCCGCAGGCCCAGGCGTGACGCACTAGAAAGAAGGCTGCGGCACCGGCGGAAACGAAAAATATCCAACGTAAAACGGGTTTCATCCGTACCTCTGAAGGGCATCGTGCAGGGTCTTTGGGGTCCAGGGCTGATGATTAAAAACATACACCCGACGTGGCGCGAAAATGCTTCCAGGAATCCATACCAGTGGCTGCTGCAACGCCACACCTATTCCATGCCTAGCCAGCGGTTCGTGGAAATCGTGGTGGGCGGTCAGGTTTTTTTGAACAAAAGACGTATCCGCGCCCATATCAAAACACATGGGCACGGCCTCATCCACCGGCAGGTCTTTGATCCAATCATCTGAGAAGGCCCAGCTCGCGAGGGCGGTCATGGAGAGCGGCATGTCTGGCTTCATGCGGTGGCGCAGGGTCCGCAGCAGATCTGCATAGAAAGGGCGCTCCGAGAGCTTGGCGTCGAAATCAATCTGGATGCCTTGGACCCCAGGCCGCAGATCCTGGAGCACCGTGGCGATGATCTGGTCCCGCAGCGCGTCCGAGGGCTTCAGAGAGGTGGCGCGGTCCACCTCGATGCGCGTGACCGCCATGAGCTGCGTGTCTTTCGGCACCAGCAGGGGTTGCAGGCGCGGAGTGCGGGCCAGATGATCGCCTTGCAGCGTTAAGGTCTGGCAGAGATAGGCCACGCCCACTTTTGCGGGGTCTAAGCCGCGCAAATCCTCCGGCCGTTCCCAGGCCCACAGCATGAGCTTGGGGAATGTTTTCATGCGCGAAGACTGGGATGAACCGCAGGCCGAAGCGAGGCCAAGCGAAAGCAACATTGCCAAGGTGGCAAAAGACCGAAGGCTGACGACAGGCATCCTTCAGTCTATCGAATTGCCTGGGTCTATTTCTTCTTCATGCAGTCGCCACAGGGTTTCATGTGAGCTTTCTTGGCGGCGGAAATGGATGGGAAATCCACGCGGGTTCCCGCCTTTTCAATCTCTTTCACCCATTTACAATCGGGCTCGTGATATTTCTTCGTGTCCGAGCAACCCACCACCGGATGGGCTTTGGGAACGGAGGTAGCCGAGGCCTTGGGTTTGTCTTCCAACCGCGGTGCGGCCATCAGGAAACCGGGAAGAAGCAAGCCAAAGGCAAGCGCACGAATGGATCGCATAGATACCTCGCAGGAAAAGTCATTCCAGAACATAGGCCTGGAAAGCCATTCCACAATGAGAAAATTCTTCCTACCCAAAAGGCCGGTTCCTGCTGTGGCAGGTCAAGCTCAGAGGGCTGATGGCCTGAATCGGGGTCGTCGTCGCGCTTTCGTGGCCTGCTCGAAAGCGTAGGCCAGCTTCAGCAGCGTGGGTTCGCTCCAGGCGCGACCGAAGAAGGAGATCCCCATGGGCAGGCCGAAAGCGAAACCCATGGGCAGCGTGATGTGGGGGTAACCCGCCACCGCCGCAGGGCTGGAGCAACTGCCACCGCCATCGCCGCCGCCGTTCACCAAGTCTGTCATTCCGGCTGGCGTTCCCGTAGGTGCTAGAAGCGCATCGAGCTTGTGCTTGTCCATGGCGGCGTCAATGCCTTCGGTGCGGGAAAAGCGGCGGCAAGTCTCCAGTGCCTTCAAGTAGGCTGCCTCGGTGAGGGGCCCCTTGCCTTGGGAGCCTTTCAAAATCTGCTGGCCGAAGTAAAGCAATTCCTTATCCGCGTGAGCCTCGTTGAAGGCCATGAGGTCCGCAAGATTTTGAACCGCACCGCCTCGGGCCACGAGATACGCGTTGAGGTCGGTTTTGAATTCGTAGAGCAAAACTTCATACTCGGCGTCATCAAAAGCCTTAGTAGATAGTTCCACGGCTTCCACCAGTTCGGCTCCGGCGTCTTTTAGGATCACCAATGCGGCGTCGAATTGTTTGGCCAAATGAGGATTGGATCCCATGAAACTCCGCACCACACCCAAGCGAGCACCTTTGAGTCCGTGGGGATCCAGAAATCGCGTGTAGTCCTTAGCCGGGGCCTGGCTGTCCTTCACGCTTTGAGTGGCAGCATCCAATGGATCCGGCCCTGCCAACGCGCCCAACAAGATGGCCGCGTCGCGCACCGTGCGGGCCATGGGTCCTGCGGTGTCCTGGCTGTGGGCGATGGGGATGATGCCGCTGCGGCTCAAGAGGCCCAAGGTGGGTTTCAAGCCTACGATTCCACAGGCATTTGAAGGACTCACGATGGAGCCGTCGGTCTCGGTCCCTACCGCCGCCGCGCAAAGGCTCGCGGCAACCGCCACCGCGGAACCGGAGCTGGAACCCGAAGGATTGCGATCCAGCGCGTAGGGATTGCGCGTGAGTCCGCCGCGACCACTCCAGCCGCTCGTGGAACGATCCCCACGGAAATTCGCCCATTCGCTAAGGTTGGTCTTGCCCAGGATCACCGCGCCGGCTTCACGCAGTTTCTGCACGATAAATGCATCGGCCTTGGGTGCAGGTGCATTCAGCAATGCCAGAGATCCCGCCGTGGTGTGCATCTTGTCAGCCGTTTCGATATTGTCTTTGATGAGCACTGGGATACCGTGCAGCGGCCCGCGTGCGCCTTTTTCTTTGCGCTCGGCGTCGAGCGCCGCTGCGATGGCCAGAGCGTCAGGATTGATTTCGATGACTGAACGCAGCTTTGGTCCCGCCTGGTCCAGAGATCGAATTCTCGCCAGGTAACCCGCCACCAACGCTTTCGAGGTCCAGGTTCCGGACTCCAGCCCCGCTTGTAGCTCCGCGAGGCTCGTCTCTTCCAACTTAACGGCGCCTTTCGCCACGGTGCCACTCCGCAAGGGAGCTGCTACCGCGAAAGCACCGGCAGCCAGGCCGAGGTTCAGGAAATCGCGGCGGTCGAGACTCTGATTCGAGGACGTGGTCATGGCAGGCTCCGGGATGTCCATGGAGCATAACGCCAGGGTGGATGCCATTCACCGACTCAAAAAGATCTTTCGCCGATCCTTGCTCGACAGGGCTCGCCAAGGTTCTCAACATCAGACTGCAAACCTATTTTGGAGGCGCCCATGACCAAGTTCCTACTCTGGTGCATCCTCTTGGTGCTCTGTTGGCCCCTGGCATTCCTGGTGCTCGTGCTGTATCCGATCATATGGCTATTGCTCCTGCCCTTCCGCATCGTCGGCTTAACGGTGCAGGGCCTGCTGGCCTTTCTGCGGGCGCTGTTTTTGCTGCCAGCGCGGATGCTGGGGGCTTGACTCAAATCAGCTCAATGCCGCTTCTAGCGCATTGAAGTGGATGGCCTTCAGCTCCGCCGCGTCGGCATCCAAGATGGGTTGGCCGTTCACGGCGACGGTGACGCGGGAGCCGCCGGTGGTGCCGAGCTTGGCGAAAGGGACGCGGTGGGTTTCGCAAAGGGCTTTCAGCGCGCTCTCGCCTTCGCCGCTGACGCTGACGACGATGCGACCGGCGGTTTCGCCGAAGAGCATGCTATCGAGGCGCAGGTCGTGTCTCGAGAGCATGAGCTGGCAACCCATTTCGCCACCGAAAGCGGATTCCAGAATGGCCGTCAGCAGACCGCCTTCGCTGGTGTCATGGGCGCTGCGGATCAGCCCTAATCGGATGCCTTCGCGCACGCAGGCCTGAAGTCTGAATTCATCGTCCAGGCGCAGCTCTGGGCAGGGGCCGAAGACCTTGCCGGTGCGCAGTTTCAGGTACTCGCTGCCACCCAGCTCGTCACGGGTTTCGCCCAACATAAAAATGCCATCGAAGGGCGCTCGGAAAGCGGAACCGCAGAAACGGTTGCCCGTCTTGGCGAGCGCCGTGGCGTCCGGCGCGTTCACGTCTACGGGAAGCGCCACGTCCTCGATGAGTCCCACCGCCGCGATCATCGGGGTAGGGAAAATGCTCACGCCTTCGGTGTCGTTGTAGAGGCTCACGTTGCCACTGACGATGGGGGTGTTGAGTGCGAGACAGGCCTGGCGGATGCCCAGGCAGCCTTGCTCGAAGGCCCACATATTTTCAGGTTTTTCAGGGTTGCCGTAATTTAGGCAATCGCTCAGCCCGATGGGTTCTGCGCCCACACAGGAAAGGTTGCGGCAGGCCTCCGCCACCGCGTGGGCCGCGCCCCAGAAGGGGTCCAGATAGGCGAAGCGGGAATTGCAATCGCTCTTTACGGCGACCGCTTTGTCGGTTCCTTTGATTCGGATGAGGCCCGCATCGCCACCGCCTTGGGGCAACAGCGTATTACCTCGAACGGTGCTGTCGTACTGCTCAAAAATCCATCGTTTGGAGGCGATGGTGGGCTGCGCCAAAAGCTTTCGCAGCATGAACTCCACGTCGTCGGCTTTGAGATCTTCGGGCATGGGCGCGGCGTTCACTTCATCCAGGTAGGTGGGGCGTACCCGAGGCCGATCGTATTTCGGCGCGGCGTCCGACAAGGGCTGGATGGGCAAATCAATGACCCGCTCGCCATGCCACGTCCCAATGAAACGACCGCTGTCCGTGACTTCGCCCACCACCACCGCATCAAGACCCCACTTGTGGAGCACGTTGATGATGTTGGCTTCGCATCCGGGACGTGCCACCAGCAACATGCGCTCCTGGGATTCGCTGAGCATCAATTCAAACGGCGTCATGCCTTCTTCACGCATGGGGATCTGATCCAGCCGCAGCTCCAGCCCCGTTCCAGCACGACTGGCCATTTCAAAAGAACTGGAGGTGAGTCCCGCCGCGCCCATGTCCTGGATGCCGATGACCCAATCGGTTTCAAAAATTTCGAGGCAGGCTTCCAACAATAATTTTTCAGTGAAGGGATCGCCCACTTGTACCGTGGGCCTTTTTTCCTCACTGCCTTCGCCGAATTCTGC
This sequence comes from Holophagaceae bacterium, assembly GCA_043784905.1. Taxonomy (GTDB): domain Bacteria; phylum Acidobacteriota; class Holophagae; order Holophagales; family Holophagaceae; genus JANXPB01. Next base: position 7,927 of record JAYVXV010000223.1, read on the forward strand.
CGAAGCCATGGACGCGCCGTGGATGCCGTCGCGGCCGGTCTTGGAGCCGATATACATCATCTTGTTGCCCACGCCCGAGGCGAAGCCTTTGAAGATTTTGTCGGCCTTCAGCACGCCCAGCGTGAAGGCGTTCACCAGGATGTTGCCGTTGTAGCAGGCGTCGAAGCTCACGTCGCCACCCAACATGGCGATGCCCATGCAATTGCCGTAGCCCGAGATGCCCGCCGCCACGCCTTTTACGAGAGATTTCATCCGTGGCGCATCCAATTCTCCAAAGCGCAGCGAATTCAAATTCGCAAGAGGTCGCGCGCCCATGGTGAAGACATCCCGCAGGATGCCGCCCACGCCTGTGGCGGCACCTTGGTAGGGCTCGATGAAACTCGGATGGTTGTGGCTTTCCATTTTGAAGGCCACCGCCCAGCCATCGCCGATGTCCACCACGCCTGCGTTTTCGCCCGGGCCTTGGATCACGCGAGGCCCCTCGGTGGGTAAATTCTTCAGGTGGATGCGGCTGGATTTGTAGGAGCAATGTTCGCTCCACATGGCACTAAAGACACCCAACTCAGGATAGGTGGGCGTGCGGCCCTCCAGCAGCCCTAGAACGACCTGCCATTCGTCCTTACTCAGGCCCAGTTCAAGGGCCAAGGATTCATTTACGACCGGATCAAGGAGGGTGGGCATGGGGGCCTCGAAAGATAAGCGCGTGGTTCAGTTTAACTTCGATCCACTCTCTAAAATCCCTGTAATTCCAAGGCTTTCGGCCCTACACTGGAGAGCTGGCTGCTCATGACCCGAACGCTTCCCACAACGCTGCTCCTCTACTCTGCTCCCAAGAGCGGCTTTGGCGATGAGTGGATGACCTTCCTGCCCATCGGTCTGGGATTTCTTCAGGCGATGCTGAAGTCCAGCGGATATCCCTGTCGTTTGGCGAATCTGAGCGGGAAAACACGCAAAGAAATCATCACGTATCTCAGGGCCCAGAATGCGGATGTGGTGGGCGTTTCCATGTTCACCTTCAATCGAAAACGCAGTTACGAATTGCTTCAACTGGCAAAAGAAGTGAGCCCGAATTGTGTGACCCTGGCAGGGGGGCCGCATCCCACCCACCTGGCTTCCGAAGTTTTTGAGGATTGCCCCGCGCTGGATGCCATCGTGAAGGGTGAAGGCGAGCCCATCCTGCTTGGGATCCTGGAAAGGCTCAAAACGGCGCCGGGCTCTGACCTTTGGAAACGCTCACCAGGACTTATTCTAAGACGGGAGGGTGGGCAAGAATTCGAGGTCGTAGAAACCGCGACGCAGCCTGTCATGGAAGACTTGGACGTGATGGGCGCGCCGGTGCAACATTTTGAGGCGGACTTTCTGGATGATATCGGTCAGATGGCCTACATCTCTACTTCCCGTGGCTGTCCCGCCACTTGCAACTTCTGCAACACTCCAGATTTCTGGGGCACATCCATCCGCTTTCGGGGTCCCGATGCGGTACTGAAAGAGATGCGGCTGCTGCGCGAAAAGCACGGCATCACCTATTTCTCGTTTCGCGATGACACCTTTACGGGCAATCGCGGGCGCATCCTGACCATGATGGAGCAGATCCAGAACAGTGGCCTCCATCCCCTGTGGAATTGCCAATCCCGCGTCAATCTTTTGGATGAAGATCGGGCCGTGGCCATGAAACGCGCGGGTTGCGAATTCATGCAATTCGGCGTGGAGCACGGTTCGGAAAAGGTGCTGTTGCTGCTCGACAAGGGCACGAGCATGAAACACATCCGGCAAGCACTGGCATTGGTTCGCAAGGTGGGCATGAATCTAGGTATCTACCTCATTACTGGCATCCCTGGTGAGACCTGGGAGGACATCGAGCTCACCGCCCAACTCATCCGCGACACCAAGCCCCACGATTGCCAGTTGAGCCCTCTGGCCCTCTATCCCGGCACGCGAATGTATGACGAGTACCGGGCCGAGGGTCGCATCACCAAAGAGTTCTACCGAGAGAGCGGCGACGCTGAAATTTTTGCGCGACAAGATGGCCACACTGAAAAAGCGTTGAAATTTTTGTATAACGAAATCGAAGCCGTCAAGCCCAAAGCCCGTTACACGCCCATGGAATTCGCTGAGCAAAAAAAGTGGCTAGGCTTCTGCGCCGTCACCAACGTCCTTTGTGGTGAGGCCGCTGAGGAGTTGGGCCGATTTCGTGAAGCCGAAGCGGAGTACGCCGAAATCATCGCTCGGGAGCCCATGAATCCCTGGGGTTTCATGAAACGCGCCCTGCTATTCGAGAAGCAGGAATTGATGAAGCAAGCTAAAGCCGATCTGGAAGAAGTACTCAATCTTGCGCCAGGGAATCCCGAAGCCACCGAACTGGCGGGGCTCTGGGGCCTGAGGCTCAAGAAGCAGCGTAAGGGCGGCCCGAGTCATGGCCCCTCGGCGGAGATGAAAGGCGCAGAGGCTTTTTTGGCGCGCCCCAAAATGTAATGGAGACTCATGGGATTTGCGTTCAATAAGAAAAAATTCACCACTGCGCCCACCCGCATCAACTCCTTGTTCTCTGCCTCTCTGTACTAATTTTCAACTTCTTGTTTTTCTGCGCTAAGCCTATTACGCGCCTGCGGGTCTTCGGTCCTTGCGCCAGGTTCGCGTCCACTGCGTCCATCCAACGCCACACATGATTCCAAAGATCAAGTAAAGGGCTGCGGTGAGATACAGGCGCTTGTAAATGAAGAGGCCAATACTCAGAGCATCGGTAGTGATCCAGAACGCCCAATGCTCCAGCTTTTTCTTGGTCATCATCCACTGCGCGATGATGCTGATCGCGGTCGTCAGGGCATCCCACCAGGGCACGGTGCTGGGCGTGAAGCGAATGAGCAGGAGCGCCAGAATGAAGGTCAGCGTTCCGGTGCCTATGAGTAGGAGAAGGCCTTCCATCGGTCGGGTGCGGCTGATGGGTAGCTCTGAATCCCCGCGCCCTCCGTGGAGCCAGTTCCACCAGCCATAGAGCCCGATGAGGATGTAGAAGCCCTGTAGGCCTGCGTCTGCGAAAAGCCCAGCTCGAAAGAATAGGAAGATGAAAAACAGGTTGTTGGTGATGCCGATGGGCCAGTTCCAGATATTTTCTTTGACGATCAGCCAGACGCAAGCAGCTCCAGTAAGGAAGCCCAGCCATTCGGTCGCATTTTGGCGGATGTAATCCATGAAAACCATTTGGAAAGGTACACTGGAAAAGTCCCCCGCTCAGGACACCGGAGATGCCATGACCGCTGCGCCAGGACAGTCAGGACAGGCAGGACAGGCAGGACAATGCCAGTTGGATGCTGCCCAGATGGAGGCGACCCTTGGGCGACTTGCTCAGGAAATCGTGGTGGGATTGCGTCAGGACGAGGCCTTCGTGCTGGTGGGCATCCGCAGCCGTGGGCTACCGCTCGCGGAAAGGCTGGCACTGCTCATGCGCGAAGCCATTGGGGGCTCGGCGCGGCCAGCGCCTGTGGGGGCTTTGGACATCACGCTGTACCGTGACGATCTCACCGAGAAAGCGGGTACGCCCATCGTTCGGCCCACCGAGATTCCCTTCACGCTCAAGGAGCGCACGGTGATTTTGGTGGATGACGTGCTATTCACGGGCCGTACCATCCGTGCCTCGCTGGATGCGTTGCTGGATCATGGTCGCCCCAACCGAGTGCTTCTGGCGGTGCTCATTGATCGTGGAGGCCGAGAACTCCCCATTCAAGCGGATTTCGTGGGGCTGGCCATAGCCGCCAAGGATTTCAACCGGGTATCGGTGAAAATCCGGGAGATTGATGGAGAAGATGGCGTCTACCTGGAAGGGAAGGCTTGAACATGGTCGCGGAGCGCTACACCTTCCCGCACAAGCATCTGCTGGGCATCGAGCCCTTGAGCCCCCGCGACATCACCGCGATCCTGGATCAGGCGACGGCCTTTGAAGAAGTCTGCGAGCGCCCGGAAATAAAAATCGTCCCGGCCTTGCGCAAGCGGCTCATCGTGAATTTATTTTTTGAAAATTCCACGCGCACCCGCAACAGTTTTGAGATCGCGCAAAAACGCCTCAGCGCCGAGATCATCAACTTCGACGCGGACACGAGCTCCTTAAGCAAAGGCGAGACGCTCATTGATACGGCGATGAATCTGCAGGCCATGCACCCGGACCTCATCGTCATGCGTCACAGCGCGCCAGGCGCCCACGCACTGTTGGCGAGGCATATGAGCGCCAGCATCGTGAATGCCGGCGACGGAGCCCATGAACATCCGACCCAGGCTCTGCTGGATGCTTATACCCTGCGGAAAAAATTCGGGAAACTGGAAGGCCTGAAGGTTGCCATCGTCGGCGATATCCGACATTCTCGCGTCGTGCGCAGCAACCTTTGGCTACTGACGAAAATGGGCGCCAAGGTCACGCTCGTGGGCCCGCCGACGCTGCTGCCGAAAGATATGAAGGCCACCTGGCCAGACGTGGAATTCACCAGCGACTTCGATTCAGTGATTCCACATCAGGACGCCATCATGATCCTGCGTATCCAGTTCGAGCGGGGCACGGGCTCTTTTATTCCTGGCCAAGGCGAGTACGTGCGTTTCTTCCAGCTCAACGCCGCACGCCTAAAGATGGCGAAAAAGGATGTGGCCGTGCTGCATCCTGGCCCCATCAATCGAGGTGTGGAAATCACTTCTGAGGTCGCTGACGGCCCCAATAATTTGATCCTCGATCAGGTGACGAATGGCGTGCCCGTTAGAATGGCGGTCATGTATTTGCTGAGTAACCCGCACGGCGAAGCGGTGCCGTGATGGCGGTTCCCGTCGAAAGCATCCTGAAGTCTATTCTTGTTCTTCGGGGTGAGAAGGTACTGCTGGATGCGGACCTGGCGGGGCTTTATGGAGTGGAGACCGGAGCTTTGGTAAGGGCCATGAGGCGCAACATTGAGCGCTTCCCGCCGGATTTTATGTTTCAACTAACCGAGGAGGAGTGGTCCACTTTGAAATGCCAACTTGGCATTTCAAACGAAGGCCGAGGCGGTCGGCGTACCCTGCCTTACGTCTTCACAGAACAAGGCGTGGCCATGCTTTCCAGCGTCCTGCGCAGTGACCGCGCCATCGGTTTCAAAGTGAAAAAATGATTATGATCTCTGGCCCCATCACCCTTCTCATCCTTGACGGCTTCGGCGACGGGCCGCGCAATGCGTTTGATGCGACCTTCACAGCGGGGATGCCGCATTTCAGTGAGCTAAGAAAGCGCTACGCCTGCACTCAACTGACCACCTCGGGTGAGGCGGTGGGATTGCCAGAAGGCCAATTTGGCAACTCGGAAGTGGGCCATATGAACCTGGGGGCAGGGCGTGTGGTGTGGCAGGAATTGACGCGCATTGATGCTGCAATCCGCCGTGGCACTTTTCGAGAGAATGGGCCCATCGCCAGGCTGATGGCGGATCTCAAGGCCTCGGGTAAGCGACTTCATCTGCTCGGTCTTGTGAGTGACGGAGGAGTTCACAGTCATCAGAATCATGTCGTTGCGCTGGCGAAATGGGCTCAGGATGAAGGGGTTCCCACCACCATCCACGCCTTTCTCGACGGTCGGGATACCGCGCAGAAAAGCGCCGACGGCTACCTGCAGTGGCTCGCGTTCCAGCTTCGAGATTGCCCCCAGGTGAGCATCGGGTCGCTGTGCGGACGCTACACCGCCATGGATCGCGACTCCCGATGGGACCGCACCGCGCGCGCTTGGGAGCTGCTTGTGGAGGGCACTGGTGCTTTTGAATCCAGGGATGCGAACACGGGCATCACCGAGGCTTATGCCCGCGGCGAAACCGATGAATTTGTTTCACCCACGAAACTCGAAGCCTTTCACCCCATTGCGGAGCTTGATGGCGTCCTCTGCTTTAACTTTCGCGCGGATCGTGGACGACAGCTCTGTCATGCCTTGGTATCACCGGATTTCGACGCCTTTCCCCAGGCCCATCGGCCGAAGATTTCTCTGCTCACGTTCACCCAGTACGACATTTTGCTGAATCCTTACGTGAGTGTTGCCTATCCGCCCCAGAACCTCACGCATCTCCTCGGCGAGATCATTGCGGAACGAGGCTGGAAGCAATTGCGCACGGCGGAGACTGAGAAATACGCGCATGTCACTTATTTCTTTAATGGCGGACGCGAAGAGCCCTTTCCAGGTGAAGATCGGAAATTAGTGCCCTCACCCAAGGTCGCCACCTATGATCTTCAGCCCGAGATGAGCTGCCTAGAAGTCACGCGGGGCTTGGCTGCGGCCATTCGTGGCCGTGAATACAAAATGTTGGTTTGCAACCTAGCTAACGGCGACATGGTGGGCCACACCGGCGATATTAGAGCCGCCACCACAGCCTGCGAAGTGTTGGATGATGCGATCCGTGTCATCAGTGAAGCCACCCTGGAGATGGGTGGTGCCCTATTCATCACCGCTGACCATGGCAACTGCGAGTGCATGCGTGACGAGGCGGGCAACCCCCACACTTCCCACACGCTAAATCCGGTGCCGGCCGTCCTGGTGGCGG
>JAYVXV010000224.1:0-4636 GCA_043784905.1 Holophagaceae bacterium
GTGACGGCGGACAGGCCGGTGATCTCCTTCAGCCACTCCTGCAGGGTGTGGATCAACGCGAGATTGCCCTGAACCAGCGCGTCGGGCGCCATGGGGTGGGACTCCGAAAAGCCGGGAAGGCCCGCAACTTTTTCATTGAGCCGTGGATTGTGCTTCATGGTGCAGGAGCCCAGCGGGTACATCCCCTGGTCCATGCCGTAATTCCACATCGACATCTTGGTGAAGTGGCGAATGATTTCCACTTCACTGCAGGAAGGCAGCGCGTCGAAGCCCCTGCGTTTGAGGTGCGCGGGCCGTGTGTCCTTGGCGGGTGGAACGTCCAGCTTGGGCAGATCGAGACCGACCTTGCCCGGCACCGAGCGATCGAAGATAAGGGGTTCACGGGAGCGGAGATTCATTTGGGCATCCGAGAAAAAAATGACTGCGCGAAGGTGGCGAAGGGGAAAGGCGGGGAAGAAGAAATTCAGTCTGGCTTGACGGGAAGGAGGGGGATCAGGGCGGCGAGGAGGATTGGCGTGCTTAGGCTGGCGGCATGCCAAATGAGTTCAAGATCCACGTCGTCATAGGCATGGATCAGCCTGTCTCTCATGCCCGCGATGACTTTGATGGAAAGCTCGGGGTGGCGATCTCGGAATTCCGGAGAGAGGCGTTTGGCTGCTTCACCGAGGACCATCAATTCATGTTGGAGGAGAGCCTGGATTCGATACGTTTCGAGGAAGGTGGCTTCGTCCACCCCTTCGAGGAATTCCTGGATGTGACGGCAGGCTCTGGCCATGTCCAGCAGGGACGCCTCATCACGCCGCATAGATCACCTGGGCGCTATCGAGAATGGACTTCTGGCGGATCCAATTACGACTTTGCTCGACGCCACGGCGCGTGAGCAAGTCCACTTTCCGGGACAGGATGAGCTCCAGATCGTCCGCCATGGCGCAGAACTCGAAGAGCCCCCAATGGGCCTCGGCATCGAAGACCACCATCACGTCCACGTCGCTATCGGCCCGGAAATCCTCCCGCAGCACGGAACCGAAGAGAGCCAACTCCCGCACCTTCCACTTGGCGCAGAAGGCCTCCAGCTGGGCTTCCGTGAGGCCCAGGCGCGGGAGGTGTTCGGGGTGGAGGAGGGACATGGGGGACCTGTGGTGATGTGAAAAGTGACTACGCGAAGTGTTGTTTGTCTACCCCACCACGCTCGCAACCCGCGCCAGCACTTCGATCAGGTGCTCGATCTGGTTCCGGGTGTTAATTTCGGTGGCGCACCAGAGGATGTGATTCTTGTAACCGTAAGGCGTGAGGTCCAGGCCCGGCAGGATGCCTTCGGCGATCAACGCCTCATTCAACACCTTGATATCGGCGGTGTAGTGCAGGACAAATTCGTTGAAGAACGGAGCTTCAAAGGGCACTTCCCAATCGGGGAGTTCCAGCAGACGCTCGCGAAGGTATTGGGCCTTAGCGACGTTCTGTTCCGCGAGACCCTTGAGGCCTTCGGGGCCCGCGAGTTGAAGGAAGATGTTGGCGCGCAGCGCGATCAATCCCTGGTTTGAGCAGATGTTGCTGGTGGCCTTATCTCGGCGGATGTGTTGCTCGCGCGCGGTAAGCGTCAACACGTAGCCGGTGCGGCCTTCGAGATCCTTGGTTTGGCCCACCACCCGGCCAGGGATCTCGCGCTTGTGGGCGTCCTTTACCGCTAAGAAGCCTAGGAATGGTCCGCCGAAATTCGTGGTATTGCCAAAACTCATGGCCTCGCCGCAGGCCATGTCTGCGCCTACTTTTCCGGGGCCTTCGAGCCACCCGAAAGCCATGGATTCCTGGGTGACGCTGATGAGGAAGGCGCCCCTGGAATGAGCGAGATCGGACAAGGCCTTGATGTCTTCAATGGCGCCCAGGAAATTCGGATAGCCCACCAGCACTGCCGCGACGTTCTCGTCCAACTTCGCGGCCAAGTCCACTGGATCCGTGACGCCGTCCACCAAGGCCACTTCAATAAGGTTTAAATCCTCATGCGGCGCAAATCCCGAGCGCATGACGGCGAGGTAATGAGGATGTAACCCCGAGCTCACCAGCACGGTGGTGCGCTTTTTCTGTACGCGCACGGCCATCAGTGCTGCTTCTAGGCAACTGGTGCCGCCGTCATAGAGACTGGCATTGGTGACATCCAGACCCGTCAGATCGCAGATGAGCGTCTGGTATTCAAAAATGTGCTGGAGCGTGCCTTGCGAGATTTCAGGCTGGTAAGGCGTGTAGGCCGTGAACCATTCCTGACGGGAAATCTGGTGATCCACGGCACTGGGAATGAAGTGGGCGTAGGCGCCTGCCCCGAGAAAACGCGTGCGGAAACGCGTGTTGAGGTCCGCCAGTTTTTGCATGTCCCGCAACACTTCTAGTTCACTGGATGTGGCGGGCAGGTCCAAGGCACGATGCAGTTTTAGGTGCTCGGGAACGCCGGTGAGCAGGTCTTCAGCGCGGTCCACGCCGATGGCGTCCAGCAGGGCACGGTCTTCCGCAGGGGCGGTGGGCAGGTAGCGCATGAAAGATCCCCAATAAGCCAAGCTTCAGTATCTCCGGAAGCAGGCGTCGCTGGAATTTGAGATTCTGAATTTGAATGGGGGAGTGACCTTTTCTGGCCCAAATTTCTAGCTTACTTCCGGTTCCAGATGTTGAAGGGTTGGGTTCCGATGGCGACGTTGAAGGTTCCCACGCCGCGGCCGTAACTTAAGCCCGGCAACGCCGTACGCAACCAGCCGTAGGCCAGCTCTACGGAAAACCCGCTGATGGTGGTTTTCACCACCAGGCCGGTGCCTTGGAGTTTTGTCCTGTCCCCATTCAGGCTGGTTCGAACCGTGGCCAGATCAAAGCGAGGCGAGACATTCAGGCTGAGCCCCAAGGGGCCATTCATCCGCCAAGGAAAGCCCAAGCGGACGGCTGAAAAACCGGGGGTTAGGTACCCCGCTGTTTGGGATCCCACCACGTAAGCGGGGCCGCCGATGCTCCACCATCGGTCCAGCGGCAGATTTGAGGATCCACCCCAGGCGGAGTCCAGATCTAGGCCGAAACGAGCGTTTCCTAACGGCAGAATGCCACGAGCGCGAGCGTAGCCTTGGTAAAATGCGCCGCCGGGTTGCAAACGGCTATCGCTTTGTCCTTGAGTCCATTCACCCCGCAGCATCAGGCCTTGGCGGGGCAGCGTGTGGCGGTCGAAGTCATCCCATTCCATCGAAAGTTGGATGGCTTTCTGGATACGACGGGGTTTGTCGTCGGAATCCGTCGCGCCATTGCGGTAGTCCGATTGGCGACGGGCCAGATCCAGGCCTAGCTTGCCTTGGCCGAGATCCCCAAAGCGCATGAACCCACCTAACGCTAGGTCTGCGGAGCGAATCTCCGCCTGCTGCAAACTGCCATGCAACTCTGGCGCGGCTGGTTCCAACACGGTCTCGATCCGGCGTCGCACGAAATCCGCGCGAAGCTCCATGCCGGTTCCGGGGAATACTTGAAGGGGCCCCCGCAAGACGAGTCCAGCTTGTTGCTCCAAACGATCCTTGGCCGCTCCGATTTCCAGTTCGCGACCCAGGCCGCGCAGATTGGAAGCCAGGTAGCGAAGGCTCGCCTGGAAACCGAGGGTGCTCTCAAACCCAAGGCCCACTCCAAATCGTTGAGGCCGCTCGGGCACCGCCACCAGATCCAGATCTACCCCATCAGAATCTGGATGAGGGCGCAGGTTTGGGCGCAGTTCCGAAAGGTGTAAACGTTGCTCTGCGAGGGTTACGAACTGGCGCAATCGGTTGCTTCGGATGGGCTGACCCAAAAGAGGTATGAATAGGTCTTGCAGGTAGCGTGTATCCAGCTGAGCGCCTTGCTGGGGTCGAACCTCCAAGGTGCGCAACAGGGGCTCATGAAAGCGCACCGTGAGGACGCCTTGGTCGAAGCCCGAGCCCCGCACATCAATCAACGGTTCTCCCGCCAACAGGAATTCGTGAACCCAAGCGCCAAGAAAGGATCCAAAGGCCTCGGGATTGAAACGACGGCCAACGGGACAGCTTTTCGCCAGCTCTTTTTCGATGCGTACCTTCCATGAGGCGGGGGCTTCGAGACGGATTTCCTGAATGGAATCAAAAGCCACCAGGTCCAATTTCAGGGTCTTGCCTTCGATGTGGGCCGACGCCTCTTTCGCCCAACCGTGCTGGACGGCCTGCTGCAAAAAAATCATCAGGTCCGCTTTGCGCAAAGGACCGTCCGTGGACAGTCGCGAGCGCAGAAAGGCCTGTCCCTGGGGGTTCAGGGGGTAGTCGAGCGGCAATTCCACCGCGGAAACCGCCAGGATTTCATCGGGACCCAAACCCGCGACAAGCGCCTTTTGGAGGTCCGGTACTTTTTCGTCAAAGGCTTTGCGTCCGGCTTTCACCATGTCCGGGAGCGCCTTGATGTAATCGGTGAAACTCACATTGTCTTTAATGTCGGGCCGGACGAGTACGGTGGCCTCGGCCCGGCTCTCCCATTGGCGCCGCTCGATGGCGATGTCCAGGCTGCGGGCGGCGATGGAAAATAGATTTCGCGTCTGTCGTTCTTTGAAGACCGAAGAGATGTCTGAGGCCAACGTGATGTCTGCATGAAATGCTTTTTTGGCGAAACCTACGGGAAGGTT
>JAYVXV010000225.1:0-4606 GCA_043784905.1 Holophagaceae bacterium
GTGACGTCACGGATCCAGGGGAGGTTTTCCTGAGTCACGGTGATGGCATGGGCGGCGCGTATTCTTAGCCCCGTTCGTTTTTTTGCGGTCCGCAAAAGAGTTGCAAATTCATCCCGCAGATCCATTAATTCGAGTTCCGATTTGGGTTTCAGGATTCCATCACGGCCGCGCTGAGTGATGTCAATGTGAATGGAAATCTCGGTGAGTCCTGCCTGTTCCATGAGCCGTTCCAGCAGGCCCGGGCGCCGCCGCAGGCTGTCGCCGTGGGTCATGATCATGGGCACGGCGCCGATGCTACGCGCATGACGGATGACTTCAAAGAGCTCGGATTCCGGCCGCAGGGTCACCTCGCCATCTGTGATTTGAACATTGGCCTTGGGCCCCAGATACGCCCTCAAGGCATCTATCTGCTCGAGCACCTTGGGGGTTGGCAAGGCGGGGATGGTGTTGGCCTCTTCGCCCAGGTAACACCCGGTGCAATGGAAATCACACTTGGGCTGGATGCCGATGGTGGCGCCGCAGCCTGTGGCTTTTTGGCCGAAGCCTTGGGTTGGAAACTTGGATGCTTCCGCAAGGGCGTCCCAGCGTTCTTTCAATAGGCCGCGTTTCTCAAGGGTCACCGGATCCCGGAAGAGGGACCAAGCCTGTGTCCAGGAGAAGGGCTGGCCGATCATAGGACCTCGCAAAGCAATTTTGATGCGACGGCTTATCTATTCCAGATGTTGGAGGACCAATCGTATTTGTCGAAAGCGAGCTTAATCCGGCCTGCAAAATGGTCGAGTTGTTTCTGGCGATCGGCTGCGACGAACTTGCGGATGAAAGCAATCTGGCCGCCAGCATAGTCATCGAAATCCTTGGAAAACCAATCCAGGATTTTCGTGCAATGGAGCACTAACTTGTCGCCCGTTTCCTCAAAGCGGAGGCCATGGGGGCCGCTGAAAAAGGTGCGAACCTGTTCATCCAATTGCCCGTCCACCTTCGATCCCACATAGGCCTCCATGCGCAGCGGCGGGCAGCTTCGTGCGGCGCAGTTGATGGCGAAATGGATACGCGGGTCTTTAAAACCTTTGCGGATGATGTCGTCCTCCAGGTTTTTGAGCGTCACCTTTCCATGGCTGGTTTCCACGAGCTCTTTTTTGAAGATGTTGATGCGGATAACGGGGTCGGTACTGAGATCGCGAATGGACTTTGTTGCACGGTTCTCCATCATCAGGTTCACCACTGTGATGTTGTAGAGGTTCAGGTAGTAGGCTTGGCGATCTTTGGAATTGAGCGTTGCGGGTTGGACCTTCGCCGCGTCCGCCACGGCTCGCTTCATCGTGGCCCAGTCCTGTTTGGCCAAGCCCTCGTAGTCCATGCCTTTGAGTGAGTCGTAATGTGCAGACAACACTTTGTTCCAGGCCGTGTAGTCGGGATCAGAGGCCACCATTGAAAAACCTGCCATCACGATCAAAAGAGAAGAACGAAACAACATTAGGGCTCCCATGAACCTTACGGATGAATGGATTGGTTGGATGCCGGGGGCGCCAAATTGGTTTTCCAGGAGATGAATGGCAGGGCCAAGAGACTAGCAAAGCTCAGTCGCGAGGGCCATGGTTCTAAGCCGATGACCAGGCCCGGTGAGGCTTCGGGCCGGTAGGTCCGAAATATCCGGTCCCACCACGGGATGCAAAATCCATAGTTGGAATTGGTTTCGAGGGCCTTGGTGGAGTGATGAATAAGGTGCATGGGCGGCGTCACCAGCAGCCAACGCAGGGCGTGATCGAAGCCCAAGGGCAGGTTGATCGCCGTGTGCTCGAAGAGTGACGCCAAATTCAGCGCAATTTCCGAAGTCAGAGCCACGCCCGGTGTGATGCCAAGCGCCAGTACCACCAAGGCTTTCCAACCGTAGGACAACAAGATTTCGAGCGGATGAAAACGGAGGCCCGTGGTTAGGTCTATGAATTGATCGGAATGATGAACCGCGTGAAGGCGCCACAACCAGGGCACTCGGTGGGTCGCCCAATGCTGACCCCACACCGCGAGATCCATCAGGAGAAACCCCGCCAAGGCTGCCGACCATCCACTCACTCCGAGTCTCGTGAACAGGCCCAAGTGCTGGGTTTGAGCATAGGCAGCGGTCTGAATGACCAAGGCGGGAACGGTAAAGCGGATCACCAAAACATCCAAAAGGGACAGCGCGAGATTGGTCCCCATATCCGGCAGGCGGCGCTTCCACGCGGACCAGCCCCGCCACGCAAATTCCACCAGCCCCAAGGCCAATAGGCCTCCGAGACCCAAGAGGGGGCGGGTTCCGGGGAGATGGAGGGTGGGGAAGATCATGGGAGGAATCCTTTACCCGTTTCACTCTATCGGAGAATGGCTTGTGGCCAGAGATGCAGGGTAAGCCAGTCAAAAAGGTAAAAAAAGCCGCAGATGACACCGATGAAAACAGCGCGGCCAAGTGTCGTAACGGCTTCTTTCTTTTTTTCTTTTGAACGCGATACGCGCTCAATCCATTCGATAATTCGGCGCTTCTTTGGTGATCATTACGTCGTGGGCGTGGCTTTCGCGCAGGCCGGCGCCGCTGATCTTAACGAACTGGGCTTTGGCCTGAAAGTCGTTGATATCGCGACCGCCACTGAGGCCCATGCCGGCGCGCAGGCCTCCCATGAGTTGCGTGACGAGATCGCCCATCTTGCCTTTGTAGGGGACCTGGCCTTCGATGCCTTCGGGGACGAGTTTTGTGTCGTCCTTGCCTTCCTGGAAATAGCGGTCGGCGCTCCCTTTTTTCATGGCGCCGAGACTGCCCATACCTCGGTAGGCCTTAAAGGTACGGCCTCCGTAAAAGATCGTTTCGCCCGGTGCTTCGTCGGTGCCCGCAAACAGGCTTCCGATCATCACCACGTCCGCGCCCGCCGCCACGGCTTTGGCGATGTCGCCGCTGAACTTGATGCCGCCATCGGAAATGCAGGGGATGCCAGCCTCGCGACAGGCCCGGGAGGCTTCGGACACCGCCGTGATCTGCGGCATTCCAGCGCCGGTGACAATGCGCGTGGTGCAGATGGAACCGGGTCCGATGCCCACTTTCACGGCAGCCGCGCCCGCTTGAATGAGATCCTTTGCGCCCTGATAGGTGGCTACGTTGCCCGCGATGATCGGCGTGTCCGGCAGCGCCTTTTTTAACATTCGTAGCGCATCGAGCACGCCCGCGCTGTGGCCGTGGGAACTGTCGAGGCAAAGCACATCCACCTTCGTATCCACCAGGGCTTTGGCGCGTTCCAGCAGGTCTTTGCCAACGCCAATGGCCGCACCCACGCGCAGCCGCCCAAGGCCGTCCTTACAGGCGCTCGGATAGTTGATGGATTTTTCGATGTCCTTGACGGTGATGAGGCCTTTCAGGGCGCCGTGGCCGTCCACCACCAGTAACTTTTCGATGCGATGTTTTTGCAGAATGACGCGAGCTTCTTCTAACGTCGTTCCGACCGATACGGTGACGAGTTTTTCTTTGGTCATGGCTTCAAAGACCGGCAGATCCCACCGGGTCTCAAAACGTAAATCACGATTGGTGAGAATGCCCACTAATTTGTGGTCCTTCACCACCGGCACGCCGCTGATTTTGTACTTAGCCATGAGCGCCTCGGCATCGCGGATGGGCGCGTCGGGTGAAATGGTGATGGGATCCGTGATCATGCCGGATTCAGATCGTTTCACTTTGTCAACTTCTTCGGCCTGGCTTTCGATGCTCATATTTTTATGAATGATACCTAAGCCACCGAGCTGCGCCAAGGCAATGGCCATGCGGCTTTCCGTCACCGTGTCCATGGCTGCAGACAGCAGTGGAATGTTCAGGCGGATATCTTTCGTAAGCATCGAACCCAAATCCACGGCGTTGGGATGTGTGTCCGAAAAGCCGGGCACCAACAGCACATCGTCGAAGGTCAAGGCTTCCGTCAAAGGCAAGGTCAGCATGGTGTCATCCATTCCGGTCCACGACTCGCGGAACCTTGCAGGTCATGGTCTCACGGGTACGCGAAGGCGCAAAGACACAAACGCACAAAGGCACAAAGCCAGAAGGGCCGCACCTGGTTTTGTTTCCGGCTCCTACCTCGGGGCTTCACAGCGAAGGCCGTCAGATTGGATGCCTTGCCACGGCCCCCACGTTGCGCAGCTCGCCTGACGCAGCGGGCAGCGCGGTTGGAATGGGCACCCTTCAGGCCGCTCGCCCGGCCCGGTCAGAAATCCCGCTTCATCACTGGGCTCGCGCTTGGCGGCTTTGATCAGCCTTCGAGTGTAGGGATGGCGGGGTTCTCGGAGCACGCGGTCGGTGGGTCCAGCTTCCATGACTTCGCCACCGTAAAGCACCATCAGGTGGGTCGTGACAGAGGCTACCACCGCCAGATCGTGGCTGATCCATAAGTAGCCGAGGCCACGCTCCGCTTGCAGTTCCAGCATCAGCGATAAAAAATCCGCCTGGACCGTGGGGTCCAGTGCGGTGGTGGGCTCATCCAGCACCAGCAGCTCTGGGTCGCAGCTCAGGGCCTGAGCTAGGAGGAGCCTTTGTCGTTGGCCGCCGCTGAGCTCGTGGGGGTATTTACGGAGGAAGGCCCTATCGCTAGGCAGTCGC
>JAYVXV010000226.1:0-4602 GCA_043784905.1 Holophagaceae bacterium
CAGAACAGCGCAGGCACCGTGCTGCTCACGATCTCAGACATGAGCAAGGTCGAAGCAGAAATGGAAGTGGATGAAGCCTCCATTCCCAACGTCAAACTAGGCGCCCAGGCATCGGTGCATATTGATGCATATCCCGGCCAGACTTTCCAAGGTCAGGTGACCGAAGTGGCGGGAAGTCCTATTCTGGCGCTCACCCAGAATGAAGCCATCAAATTCAAGGTGAAAGTCTGGATCAAAGATCCGCCCCTCACCATCAAGCCCGGCCTTAGCGCCCAGGCCGACATCTACACCGGAACGCGCGATAGCGCCGTGGCGGTACCTTTCCAGGCACTCGTCATGCGCGACATCAAGCTAAAACCCGGCGAAAAACCCAGCCCCGGCGCCGCGAAAGAAGAAGAAGGCGTATTCCTCATGGACCACGGTAAAGCTAAGTTCGTGGCCCTGAAAACCGGTCTGATGGGTGATCTGAATGTGGAAGTAGTCACCGGACTCAAGGGTGGTGAGACGCTCATCAAAGGCCCCAATCGTATCCTTCGCGATCTCAAAGACGGCGACCCCGTTCGCGAGGACAAGTCCAAGAAACCCGACGACACCAAGAAGAAGGACTGAGGGACTTTCCCGTGAACTCCCGTGAACTCCTTCGCGTGGCCATGCGGGCCATCCGCGCCCACAAGCTGCGCAGCTTCCTCACCTTGCTGGGCATCATCATCGGCGTGAGCACCATTGTGGGGGTCGTGGGCATCATTTCCGGCCTCAACGCCTACGTTAAAGACAAGATCATCGTCTTAGCACCGGATGTATATCTGGTCGAGAAATTCGGCATCATCCGCAGCCGCGAGGAATTCATCCAGGCCGTCAAGCGCCCACCCATCACCTGGCAGGAGTACGAACGCATCAGCAATGGCGCGCTTCATAACGCGGCTGAAATCGGCGCCGCCTCTGGCAACGCCATGGCCGTTAATCGTGGGGACAAGCGCCTGCCCAACATCAATGTCGTTGGCACGACGCCGAATTTCGGAAATATGTTCAGCCTGGATTACCAAGCCGGACGTTTTTTCAACGAAGCCGAAAACACCGCCACGCAATACGTCGCCGTCATCGGCGCCGATACGCAGGACGAGCTATTCCCCGGCGTGGATCCCATCGGTCACACGATCCTGCTGCGTGGCCTGCCCTTCCGCGTCATCGGCACGATGCCGAGACAAGGCCGCAGCGTCGGATTCAATCAGGACGGCCGCATCTACATCCCCATCCAGGTGTATCGAAAAAACTTCATGCGCCCCAATGAAAGCCTGGAGCTCCAGATCAAGGCCGTGGGCGGCGTGGAAGGATTGGATGCTTCCATTGACGAACTTCGCGCCATGTTCCGCGCCATGCGCCACACCAGTTATCGCGCCACGGATCCTTTCGGCATTCTCACCCAGGAAACCCTGCAAGAACTCTGGAAGGCTATCTCCCGCGTAGCTTTCATCCTATTGATGCTCGTCAGCAGCGTGAGCTTGGGTGTGGGTGGCATCGTCATCATGAACATCATGTTGGTAAGCGTCGTAGAGCGGACGCCGGAGATCGGCATCAGACTCGCTATGGGAGCCAAGAAACGGGATATCCGGCGGCAGTTTTTATTGGAAGCCACCTTGCTCTCGGCCTTCGGCGGCGTCATCGGCGTATTGGTCGGCGCCGGTGGTGCGATGCTCGTGAAATTAGCCACCGGATTCCCGGCAGAAATCACGGTAGGCATCATCCTCATGGGCATCTGTCTCTCAACACTGGTGGGCGTCGTTGCAGGATTTCTTCCCGCCTACCGGGCCTCCAACCTCGTCGTCATTGATGCCATCCGGGCGGAGTAAACATGGCCTCCAGAATCGCCCCGAAAAACCTTCGTTCCATCGGACCTGAAAACATTAAGTTCGCCCTGCGTTCGATGGTCTCCCAGAAACTCCGCAGCTTTCTCACGTTGCTCGGCATCGTTGCGGGGGTGGCTACGGTCATCTCCATGGTCAGCTTCGTCGTGGGCTTCAACAACGCTGTCACCGAAAGTTTTTCGTCCTTCGGTACAACCCTGGTGCAGTTCCAGAAATACGAACCCCGTTTTGGGCGTGGTAATGGACCCCTGCCTGAGGACCAGAAAAAACGGCGGGATCTCACCATCGAAGACGCCGAGGCCCTTAAGAGCATGGGCACCCTGTCCATGGCCGTAAGCCAGGAACGGTATCTCGACGGCCCTGGAATTGGGAATGTCACCGTCAAAAACGCCGCCGGAAAAGAGGCCAACGGCCCCACCATCTGCGGCACCAATCCGGATTACGCTCCAGGGAACAATTCTTTCATTCAGGATGGACGATTTCTCGTGGATGCCGACATCACCCACGCCAGTCGTACCTGCGTCATTGGCCCGGACACGGCAGAAGTTCTATTCCAGAAAAAAGATCCCATCAATCGCGAGGTTTTCATTAACGGTGTGCCGTTCCGCGTGGTCGGCCTGCTGGAAAAGAAGGGCAGCCTTTTTGGCGGCGGCGCTGACAACATCCTATTAATGCCCATAAGCACCTTTGATGGCATGTGGCCTCAAATGAAAAATGGCCACGGAGACAATCTCCACATCGCCACCGTGCCCAAAGACCCCAAGAAAATGCAGGAAATGACCGACCAGGAAGTCGCCATTCTCCGTGCCAGGCGCGGCCTGAAGGCTTCGGCGCCCAATGATTTCGCCATCTTCACCAGCGAAGCCCAATTGACCAGCTTTAACCAAATCACCTCGGGCATCGCCGGCGCCATGATCCTCATCGCGAGCATCGCATTGCTGGTGGGCGGCGTGGGCGTCATGAACATCATGCTGGTGAGTGTGACGGAGCGCACCCGCGAGATTGGCGTGCGCAAGGCCTTGGGCGCCACCCGGAAAGACATCGCCATGCAATTTCTCGTGGAGGCCGTGAGTCTCACGGGCGTGGGCGGGGCCATCGGCATTGCTGTGGGTTTGGGTATTCCCATGCTCGTGAAACTAATCTTTGATTTCCCCGCCGCCGCACCGCTGTGGAGCGTGGTCCTCGGTTTCGGCGTCAGCACGGCGGTGGGGCTGATCTTTGGCCTGTGGCCAGCCCTGAAAGCCGCCAAGCAAGACCCCATCGAAGCCCTGAGATACGAGTAAACGTTGCCCCGGATTTCTGGCGTGAAGCCTGAAATCTCTCTGGGTTAGGCGACCTCTTCCATCGCGAAATTCGGCCTTAGACTGGAGCCTCTCTCTGGAGTCTCCATGCCCGTGCTTGATCGAATGAAGAAGACCGTTGGTCGCATGAAGGATTCCGTCGCGCACCATCAGGAGAGGCATCGGCCTTCGGGTTTTCAGTTCGCGCTCTTTGATAGCGTTGCGATGCTGCGGCCGGATCATTGGGATGCTTTGACTGCGGATGAATCCGTCTACTTCAGCCGTCGGTATTTGGAAGTTCTTGAAGCCAACGCGCCAGACAATCTCCGGATGCACTACGCGCTGATTTATAGCCACGGTCAACCCGTGGCCGCCGTCGTGGCGCAGGCCGTGGAAGTCCGTGGCGACGCGGTGCCCAAGCCCGACATCAGAAAAGCCACGAAGGCCTCTTTGTCCAAGTTGAAACAGCGCATTCTCATCTGCGGAAACCTTTTGTCCTGGGGTTTCCATGGAGTTGCGTTTGCGAAGGACGCCGATCCCCAGGAGATTTGGCCTGCGGTGGCCGAGGCGCTTTACCGCATTCGCCGAGCCGACAAATTATTCGGTGATACGGGCCTCGTGATGGTGAAAGATCTTACCGATGACGTGGATGCCGGTGCGGCTCCCCTCGCTCGATTCAACTACCGGCCCTTTGAAACCGAACCCAACATGATCTTTCAGGTAAACCCGAAATGGGACACTTTCGATGACTATTTAAAAGATCTACGCAGCGGCTATCGCAACTCCGTAAAAAAAGTTCAAAAGGATTTCGCAGAGGGCGGCTTCACCCTGGAACGTCTCGATGCCATCGGTGTAGAAACCCACCGTGACACTATCTACAAGCTTTATCACCAAGTCCACGATCAACAAAAATTGCGCCTCATCTCGCTCAATCCGAATTTCATTCCCGCCCTGGCAGATACGTTTGGTGATGATTTCCGCACCCACATCGCCAGGGATTCTAAAGCCAAAGTCGTGGGTTTCATCACAACCCTAAAGGACCGGGATGGCGCCGTGGGCTACTACATCGGATTCGACAAAGAAGCGGCGGCAGCAGGTGCCCCTATCTACCTGCGCTTGTTGCAACGGACCCTTCAGGACGCCATCGAAATGAAGGGTGCTTGGCTCTCTCTCGGTCGCACGGCGCTGCAACCGAAAGCGCAGTTGGGGGCGCAGCCTCAAGCCATGCGCTGCTACATCCGCCACCGAATCCCCGCCATGAATTCCGTCGTGCGAAGCTTCCTGAATTTCATGCCCGAGCCCGACACCGCGCCCGAGCGCAATCCATTTAAGTAGCCTAAATGAGGCCGAGGAAGGAACTGGAACCGCGAATGACGCGAACGGACACAAAAATAAAAGTGATTTCGTTCACCTTCGGGCTGAGGACCAAGCCATGATCCGAGTCCGATATCCCATGTGCT
>JAYVXV010000227.1:0-4594 GCA_043784905.1 Holophagaceae bacterium
CTTCACCAAAGAACGCCAGTGGACCCTGCGAGAAAAACTCGAAGCCAGCAACGATACCGGCGAGGCTCTGGACATCGAAATCAACGATCGCGCCCTGCGTAGCACCGTAGAAAACTTAAAAATAACAGCCCTGCCTGAGACCACCCAAGGATTCAAGGAAGCCATCCCCGGCGTCCGCACCTGGACCTTGCACATCGGCCCCAAAGCCACCGGCACCATCAGTCTAGGCACCCTCATCAAAGCCCCGCTGGATGGGAACATCTCGGGACTTGAGGGGCTGAATTTACCGGACTGATCGTGATTTTTGGGCAAATGAAAAAACACCACACGGAGGGTAGCGGAGAGGCTGAGGGAAGCGGAGAAAGTCAATTGATGCGAAGCTGGGATGAACTTTCCTGAGGTCCCAATGCGCCATCGCCCGATGCTTTTCGCCTGCGCGGCGATGCTTCCGATCCTGCTTTGCGCCGACGCACCGCTGCCACTGAATGCTCCCATCAAAAACGTCCGTGTGCATCCCGACGAGGCCTGGGTCACGCGTAGCGGAAGCGTTCATATTCCAGGCCCTGGCACCCACCGATTGAAATTGGGTCAACTCCCTGGCGATCTGAAATCCGATGATTTGCGGATTCAGGCCAAGGGTCCTGAAGGCACGCGGCTCGGCGAAATACTGGTAGGCCCTGACCGTTACATCGCACCAGAGACTCCCGAATCCAAGGCCCTATTGGCGAGACTGGAATCTCTTCATCAACAGAAGACCCAACTGGAATCGCAGCAGAAGGCCAGCGAAAAGGCTTCCGAGTTTCTGGATGGAACGCAGGCCCTGGCTCGCAATAGTGGCAATGGAAACGCCTCGATTGTCCTGCCTACGGGAGCGGCCCTGGTGGAATTGAACCGAGCCATGGAAGGACGTTACGCAGAGCTTGCTACCCAAACCCAACTTCGATCGCAATCATTGACGAAAGTGCAGAAAGAAATGACAGAGCTGGAGGGTGAGTGGCAAAAGCTTAAAGGCAAGCTCGACACCAATCCGAATCCGAGCCAAGTCACGGTGGAATTGGTCACCCCCAAAGGTGGCGAGGTCGAGTTGGAGATCAGCTACCGTACTGCCCAGGCCCGCTGGAAGCCTAGCTATGAAGCCCGCATGACACCGGATGGAAAGTCACTGGAGTTGGTGCTCTTCGCGGAGGTGACCCAAGCCTCTGGCGAAGCCTGGGATGGCGTACAGATGGAACTGAGCAACAGTCATCCCAGCAAGGTTCAAGAAATGCCGACGTTCAATAATTTTCCTCGCATCGGATGGACTCCGCCGCCCGTGCCACTCATGCGGGGGGCCTCCGCGACGGTGGAAGTCATCGGGAGCATGGCTCGGGTTGACGCAACGAACGCGAGTACAAGTCTGACTCTCCCTCCTGGATTGGCGACCTCGGTCCCTGCACCCTATGCGCTGCCTGCGCTCAAACCCATGCCTGTCCTTGAGGCACCGGCCGCATCGCTTGAAGGGGCCAAGGGCCTCGCCCAAGCATGGAAGCTGGAAGGCGCCAAGGATGTTCCCTCAGATGGCGACGCGCATCGCTTTCGAGTGGATAGCGAGAACCTCACCATGCGGCTTCAAATCGTCGTAGCCCCGCGATTGGACCCTACGCCCTATCAGGTCGCACGATTTGCGCCTCCCACCAGGATGCCAATGTTTCCTGGAGCTTCGGTCCTTCGGTCCATTGGTACCATGCGGATGGGACAAGGTAGTTTGGTGATTCCTCCGCCGAACCAATCCTTCGAGTTGAGTTTCGGCCCTTATCAAGGCCTGAGGGTGGGCTTGCAGCGAGTCAGCGAAAAACGCCCCTTCCGTATGACCAAGACCACGGAGACACGGCTCTACCAAAAAAATGGGGTGCGCGACCAGGTCAAAGAAGAAGTCCTCTCAAACGGCGAAGTGCGCATCTGGGAACTACAGGAACGCATTTCCTTGGCAAACGACTCGGATGGCCCACTCGACGTGGAAGTGCAAGATCGCATCGCGAAGAGCATCCACGAATCTGTGAAAATCACAGCCACCCCCAACACCACGCCTGGAGCCGTTCCCCGCAGTCCCTTTGTCCAGGCCTGGACGCTGAAGGTGCCCGCCAAGACCGTCCAAAACATTGATCTAGGCCTTGTCATCAAGGCGCCCAAGGAAGGGGACCTGACGGGCCTCAGAGAACTTGGCCTCGAATAACTTGGGCATCTATTCCGGTTACTTTTGGTCATGACTTTCCCCGCTCCGTTCCCCTCATACGTGCCTCGTGTACATTCGCTATTCCGGCTGGGCGCTCGCCTTATCGCTCTGGCTTGTCTCGCCACCGCCCTTTCCGCCCAATCCATGAAACCCAAGCCCCACGTGCCTTTGAAGGGTTCTGGGGCTGCGGCGAAGTACGTGGTGGCGGGCGAATATTTTCGCGCCAAGGAATGGGACAAGGCGGTGGTGGGCTACCTGGCGGCGGTGGAAATGGATCCGCAATTCGCCGGAGCTTTGCTGCTGGCGGGGGATGCTCGCTACGAACAGAAACGCGATGCAGAGGCTGCGGCTTTTTTCGCGAGGGCATCCCAACTAGATCCACGCATGGAAAAGGCCCACGAGCACCACGCCTTGGCGCTGACGCGGTTAGGCCGCATTGATGAAGCCATCACCGAGGTCTTCGCAGCCCTCTCCATCAATCCCGGCTATGCCCATGCCTGGGAGGACCTGGACAACCTGCGAAATGCCAAGGGCATGGAACCGCTGGATCATCTGGAGCTGTGGGATGCGAGCCCTGTGAGCGGCCCAGTGAGCACCAGCTTCGAGCAGGATTTGGCGACCAATGAACGACTCGCGAAAAGCCACGCAACCTCGCCATCGCTCATTCGTTTGAAGGCCCTCCAACAGCGCGGCCTGCTGAAAGAAACCACCTTCATCCTCGCGCCCAAAGCCCACCATTGGCCCGCCTGGGCGACCTTTCGCCAAACCCATCCAGACGCACTGCGCCGCTTCGTCGAGGGCCAGCAGCTCAGGCCTTCGGAAGAAATGGTGCGCTCGGCGCACCGCTAGATAGACGAGAAAGGAATGTCGAGTCATTGACGAATCAAATAGTAGCTACTAGTATCTATTAATTGAGGTGCGTCATGCCCGTAGCCAAGATGCTCGCCGAGTTCCCGGTCAAGTTGTTTCGGCATGGTGGCAGTCAGGCCGCTCGATTGCCGAAAGAGCTTCGCATTGACGCCCCGGAGGCGGTGGGCCACCGAGAAGGCGACCTAATCGTGTTGCGTCCCGCCCCCATGCGGACTTGGCCCAAAGGGTACTGGGCGAGCTTTGGTCCCGTGGGCGAGGATTTCGTGGTGCCCGAGCCGCTTCCTCCGACTCCGCACCGGGATAAGGCGCTGGAGTCCCTGTGAGGTTTCTCCTGGATACCGACACCTGTATATTCGCGCTCCGCCATCGCCCCGAAGTGCGAGCCCACTTGGACGCGCTGACTCCGGAAGACGTGGTCGTCAGTTCCATGAACGAAGCCGAACTTTGGTATGGGGCGCTCAACAGCCAGCATCCCGACAAGCACACCAAAGACGTTGAAGCTTTTCTGAAGCCCTTCACCATCCTTCCATTCGATGCGGACGCGGCCAAGGAACATGGCCGTCTGCGCATGGCGCTTAAGAAAATGCCCATCGGAGAACGCGATCTAGTCATCGCCAGCGTTGCCCTGCTTCATCGCCTGATGGTGGTGACGCACAATCAGCGGGAATTCGGGCGGGTTCCCGGTTTGAAAACGATTGATTGGGTGGCCCAGCCAACACCCACCACGCCCAAGAAGGGAAAGCGCTGAGCCATACCTCAAATCGCAAAACGAAATTCGGCTAAATTGAGTCATGCCCCTTCCCGCCAGCTTTCTTGCACGCCTGCGGCGCCTGCCGCTGCGCTTGCGGTCTCGACTGCGGGGCGGCATGGAAGGCCTGCATCCCTCCAAGCTCAAGGGTCATGGGCTTACCTTCGTGGAGAATCGCGCCTATGTACCCGGCGACGATCCGCGATTCATCAATTGGCCCCTCACGGCGCGCACGGGTGAGCCCATCATCAAGCGCTTTGAATCGTCGCGGGATCTCGTGTTGTGGCTCGTCATTGATCCTTCGCCTTCGATGTTTCTGGGGGATCCCGTGAGCCCGCTGCGCTGGGCCCTCGAGATCGTGGGCGCGGCCATGGCAACCATAAATGCCACTGGCGATAGGCTGGGCATCATCGTGCCGGGCGATGCACGAATGCCGGCTCTGCGCCTTGCGCCGAAACGTGGCCGTGTCCATGCATTGCGATTGCTAGAAAAACTGGTGGAGCGTGGACCCGCGTTGATGACGCCCGATAGTTGGCAGCAGGCCATCGGCCATTGGGGTGAAGAAGGTCACGACAATCGCTGGTGGATCCTCAGCAACGGCGCGGGTCTGCAAGGCCTTGCGCCCCTAATGAAATCCATCGCGGCGCGCCATCGCGTGGTGTGGTTCCGCCCAGAAATGCCCACCCAACGCCGTGCGCCCAATTGGCCGGACCCAGGATTTTCCCCCACCATCGAGCGCCAGACCTGGAACATCCTGCAAGACC
>JAYVXV010000228.1:0-4586 GCA_043784905.1 Holophagaceae bacterium
CCACAGAGGGTAGTAACGGGGTATGACACCATTACAGGCTTATATGAAACCGCCCGGCTTAGCCGGGCGGTTTCAGTTGAGAGTGGCCTAAATCAGAACTCAGCGCCGACCCGAAAGGGGGGCGAATACATAGTTGATAATGGTGAAGCCCGACACAGGTTTGCCATCCAACGTAGCAGCCCGGTAGGTGGAGCGGCTGGCCGCGTCCACAGCGGCTTCATCGAATCCCCACGCACCTGGGACACCACTGATGACATTCACTTTCTGGGCGCGTCCCTGGGCATCAACAAATACCCTGACGACGACCGTGTGGGGTTTATCGGATTCAAATCGCATCGTCCGCGCACGGGCGGGGGGGATCGCTTGCGCTCGCTGTAGAACACTGGCCGTTGTCTCCTGAACCACCGTGGGCGCTGCGGAGGGGGGCTGCTGAATCGCGGGCGTGGGACGGGGCATTTCTTGTTGAGGCGCTGGCTTGGGCGGCTCAAACTTGGGAGCTTCCACCTTGGGCGTTTCCTGTGGCGGTGGGGGCTTCGGAGTTTCGACTTTAGGCGGCTCAGGTTTAGGCGGCTCAACCCGTGGAGGGGCCGTCGCGACGTTGTTGGTCGCGATTTTCCTGGCCTGGGCCTGGGCGTCTTCCTGTGCTTTTTTCAGGTCAGCCTTTTGCTGCTGGAGTATTTGGCTTTTCTTTTCTTCTTCTTTGATTTGCGCGTCGAGCTTGGCGTTTTCGGCCGCGGACTTGGTCTGGGATTGGGCTTCCTTCAGCTTGGTAAGGCGGTCCTGGGTGGCCTGCTCTTCGCCGGCCAGTTTCATCTGCTGCTCAGCCTGGGCCGCCTGCAACTTGGCGAGCTCGCCTCTCATGCGAATGACTTCATCGCTGTCCCCTTTGGGCCTGAGCGCAAAGAAACCAAGCACTGCGATGAGCGCGGCGGCCATGCCCATTCCCACAAACAGTTTCTTTTTACTGACCCGTGTGCTGTCAGCTGCTTCGGATTCACTTACTTCAGAATGGGGACGCGAGGCATGGATGGAATCGGCTTCAGACGAATAGGCCGCATAATTCTCGGCTTGCTCAGTCTTGATGGCGGCCCCGTCCCGATCGTTCTCTTCTCGGAACAAGGTGTGCATGAAGAACGCCATGTTGAAGGTGGTGGGACTGTAATCGCCGTCGTAAAGAACGTGATCCATCTCGGTATTGAAAGCCTGAACACTTTCAAAGGGCTGATCGGCTCCCACGAGCCTTTTGAGAAGGCTAAGAATTTCCGGTGGTACTGCTGTGTCTTCTTGAGCTGCTTTGAGCATGGCTTTGTTGGCCACCAGACCCGCATCGCCCATGACGGGCAAGCGATCAAAGGTCAGCAATTCGTATAGCATCGCGCCGAGTGAAAAGAAATCCTGGTGTAAGGCGTTGCCGCCCATGTCACGCATGTAGGCTTCTAACGAGCCCTTGGTGACCGGTGATTTCGGCAGTGCCTGCCGGATGGCCTGGGCATAGGGCGCGTCCAGCACTTCGGTGGCGCCCTCGAAGCTCACCCAAACGCTATGCGGAGAAAGCAGACCGTGACTAAGGCCTTTGGTGTGGAGCTGCACCACTCCTTGAGTGATGCCCTGGAGTACCGACAGCGCGTGGTCCACGCCCAACGGGATCTGCTCCACTTTTGCTTTTTCGATCATCTGCGCGAGGGTTCGACCCGGCACATAGTCGCAGGCCACATGAGGACTTGCGCCACTCTCGATGCGGTAGCCCTGCCCGAAGGCCTTGGAGCCACTGAGTTGCGGCAGTACTTTGCTTGCTTCGCCAAGCTTCGAGCCAATGCCGGCCTGAAGGAGTTCTTCAGAGAAAGTGCGGACCAGCCAATGATGGTCGAAGGCGCTCCCGACAATGGATATACCGCGGTGCACCCGCCCAATGGGATCTGCCGTCAATTCTCCGGCCAAGAGGTATGAACCAAGCCGAGTGTAGGTAGCCATGTTTGGGCTCCAGAAGAGGTTCTAAAGATAGTCTTGATTGATGAAAAACCAAAGGGTAGCGGGTTCTTCCAAGCAATGGGGGTTCATAACTTGGGCCTTGCACCTGTAGGATAGGCCCAGAGATCCCCTGCTGCACGGTAGGCCAGGATCCAGAGGTTAGCGCTGGCATGAACTCCGTTGGAGTAGGAAAGCTGTAACAGCGCGAAGGGCACCGAGAGTTCGTCCCAGACCCCAATGCGACGACTGATCTTTGAATTGAAATGCTCTTGAAGTTGCCCGTGACGACGGTATTTGGTCTGAGCCCACTCCAGCAATTTCGGTTTGGGGTCCAGGTCCGCTCGCACCGCCCAAAAAGGTTCCCGGGTCAGCACCAAGCTGCGTAACCGTTCATCGGCGTAGGTCTCGAAGCTATTCCGCAAGGGATCCGAGTCTAAGGTGCTTCCTGGAGCGGTGAGATCTTGCACCATGTGCGCCAGTCGCCCCAGTTCTCGCACCAGGACTTGAGGGCTTTTTTGGGATTCACTCACCGAGAGAACACGCCGATATTGGTCTTCGACATCCTCAACAGAAGGTACTTGATGTGGGTTCTTACCCACGCCCCGAGCACCCTCTTTCAGTGCATCTGGGTAGGCCGCCAACAGGGCAGCCATAGGTGCTGGCACCAGGTGGGTCGCCAGTTTCGTCTGGTTCTCATGGACCCGAGGGCTCCAGGCGAAAAGCGCCGACGCACTCAAGGCCAGCGGTACAACCCTCATCCGAGAGAAATCAGTGTTCTGTAATCCAGGCTCTTTTTTGGGTGGCATGGCCCCAGCCTCGGACGCGGACCTTGGCGTGTCAAGCCTTCAGGCCATGCCTCGCAGGCCAATGCGTGAAACCAATGCTTGTATGCTAGGCCCCATGCTCACCCGAGAACGCTTATGGCAGCGCATCAGCGGCCAAGGACTGTGGCCCATGGCTTGGGCCATGGCCGCAGCCTGCGTGGTGCCTTGGCTCTTGCCTGAAGATTGGAACGGTGCCCTCGAAACCCGCTGGATGATTCTTGGATGGGCCATCGTACTGCTGACCATCCCCCTGCTGCGATGGCGGCGGTTCGCCGTGTTGCCCCTCACCGCCGCCCTGGTTTGGGGCACCTTCGGGAATCTTCGCCAGCGAGCGATTTGGGAAACGGCCCTCCCCTCGGGGATTCAGGAGGTCGAGGGCACCCTTCACGCGCCCTGGTCCATCCAGCGAAACCAGATGGAAAGCACCTTGGCCATTAGCTCACCACCCTCCATGAAGGGCCTAGACCTGCGTCTGAGTCTGTCTTGGCCCGAGGGTGAAGCGCGCAATGAGCGGATTTCCCCACCGCCTCCGGGCACACCCGTGAGGCTTAGGGCGGAAGTGCGTGCAGTCGATCCAGCTCCGCAATTTCTGGCGGAGCGTCCGTCCTGGCGGGCCAGGAGTGATCGCACGCCGCGCCGCATCCACCTGACCTCGGCTTTGCAAATGGAGGTGCTGGGACCACCTAAACCTTCACCTCTGCTGCGTCTACAAACCTTCGTCCGAAGGCAATTTGAAGCATTACCTTTGTCGGACCCCACCGCCCGCGATCTTTGGGGCGCATTGGCGCTCGGGATTTCGCCCGTTCATGACGAAACCACCTCGGCCTTCGCCGAAAGCGGAACCCTTCATATCCTCATCGTGTCAGGCCTACAAGTCACCTTGGTGATGGCCGCCGTGGAGTCCTTATTGCGCCGCTTGTTGGGCCGTGGCGGCAGCGTGGGCGCCATGGTCGCAGGGCTCACCTACGCAGCGGTGGTGGGCTTTTCCGCACCGGTGTGGCGGGGCCTTTTCATGGGCCTGGCCTGGGCTACCGGGGGCGCGAGCGGATGGAAACTGCCGCCGGTGTTGGGTCTTCATGGCGCTCTGCTGCTCTGGTTTTTGGGTCATCCTGCCGCGGGCTGTGATCCTGGGTTTCTGCTCGCCTGGTGGGCGCTGCTGGCCCTCCTATGGGGCGCCGAGCCCCTCGCTGGATTGATCGCCCCCCTGCTCGGTAAATTCGCGCTTCCCGCAGCCCGCTTTGTGGCGCCGTGGCTGGCGACCCTGCCCCTGTTGGCCATCTTTCAAGGGGGCGTTCCCCTCTGGGGCATTTTCGCGAACATCGCCCTGTTACCCCTGGTGGCCGCACTCACACCCCTTTGCCTGGCCCTGACCCTGATGCCCGTACCGGGCCTTATACAAGCCGTGGAGTGGCTCTTGGCGTGGGCAGGTAATCACCTCGCCCCGGCCTTCGCCCATGTGACGCCGTTGGCGACGGCCCGACTTTGGCCGTGGATCCTGCTTTGCCTGGGTTGGTTGGTGGTAGCCCATCGCCAGTCGCTATTTAAGCGGACCCGGAGCTGGATGATTGGTCTCTGTTGCACGAGCGCGCTGCTGCTCGCAATCGGTGGCACGGGTTCAAAACCTTCATCACTCTCGTTGGAAGCCGTTGACATTGGCCAGGGAGATGCGCTTCTACTGCGGGTTCCCGGCGGTGATGCGACGCTTGTGGATACCGGCCCGGACCCTTGGGCGGGACGACGCATCGCCCGGGCTCTGAGCCGCCGTGGCGTCACCGAACCTTTACACTTGGTCCT
>JAYVXV010000229.1:0-4579 GCA_043784905.1 Holophagaceae bacterium
CGCGCAATCTTGCGGCAGACGGCGCCGATTTCGCGCTCCAACTGACGCAACCCCGCTTCTCGCGTGTAACCCGTCACCAAGGCCGTCAGACCCTTCTTGGTGAAGATGAGCTGCTTTTCGGAGATGCCGTGCTTTTCGAGTTGCTTGGGGATCAGGTGCTGCTCTGCAATTCCAAGCTTTTCTTCCAGGGTGTAGCTACTGAGGCTGATGATTTCCATGCGATCGCGGAAGGCGGGTTGGATGGGGTCGAGTTCGTTGGCGTTGGCGAGGAAAAGCACCTGCGAAAGATCCAGGGGCACATTCAGATAATGATCGCGGAAGGTATGGTTCTGCTCCGGGTCTAATACCTCAAGAAGCGCTGCGGAAGGGTCTCCGCGCATATCGCGACCGATCTTGTCCACCTCGTCAAGCATGATCACGGGGTTCATGGATTTGACTTGATGCAGAGCTTGGACAATTCGTCCTGGCATAGCGCCCACATAGGTGCGGCGATGGCCACGGATTTCACTTTCGTCATGAACTCCGCCTAATGATATGCGCGCATACTTTCTTCCAAGAGCCTTGGCAATGCTACGTCCGAGCGACGTTTTTCCAACTCCAGGGGGGCCCACTAAACAAAGAATGGTGCCTTTTTGGCCGGGGTTCAACTTACGCACCGCCAGGAATTCCAGCAGGCGGTCCTTGATTTTCTGTAGGCCGAAATGATCCTCGTCGAGCACTTCGGCGGCCTTGTGCAGGTCTAGGCTTTCCTCGTCCTTCACGCCCCAGGGCAGCTCGGTCATCCATTCAAGGTAGGTGCGTGTGACTGCGGTCTCGCTGCTGTCGGGGTGCATCCGTTCGAGCTTTTTGAGCTGGCGTTCAATTTCGGTCATGACCTCTTCGGGGACGGTAAGTTTGGCCAGCTTTTCCCGGAAGCCCTGGATTTCTTCGGTCAGTTCCGAGCCTTCACCGAGTTCTTGTTGGATGGCCTTGAGCTGCTGGCGCAAATAGTATTCGCGCTGGCCCTTATCTATCTCGCCCTTGGCTTCGAGTGTGATCTTTTGCTGGACTTCCAATAGCTCAATTTCCCGCATCAGTAATTCGTTTACGCGCTTGAGGCGGGGTAAGGGTTCGGTGATCTCCAGGACTTCTTGAAGCTGCTGCGGTTTCAACTCCAAATTCGAGGCGACAAGATCCGAGAGACGTCCGGGATTTTCGAGGTTGGAGGCGATGGCCAGGACTTCCTGGGGCATGGTTTTACCGAGGGACACCGCCTTGTCGAGGGTCTGCTTGACGGAGCGCATTAGGGCATCGGATTCAAGTGTCGGCGCCACGCCTTCGGGCTCAGTGACAGGCTCTACGCGAGCTTTCAGCAGCTCGTCGGTCTCGGTGAAATATTCCACGCGAACTCGTTGAAGACCTTGCACCAAGGCGCGAACGCGACCATCGGGAAGTTTCAATACTCGCATGATGAGCGCCGCAGTACCGATCTGGTAAAGGTCATCGGGACCAGGATTGTCCTTCTCTACCTGCTTTTGAGAAAGCAGGAGGATCATTCGGTTTTCCACCAGGGCGGTGTCCACGGCACGGATGGATTTTTCCCGGCTCACAGAAAGTGGCTGGATGACGAAGGGATACACCACCACATCACGCAATGGCAGCACCGGCAGGATCTCTGGGATGCGCGGGGTTTCTTCGATCTGCAAAAGCTGGGAACCAGATTCCTCGGCCATAAGTACCTCAAAGGGTAGTCTAGCGGCTACTTCGACTTGGGCCTTCGTGGGGGGGGATCTTCACCGGGGAAGAGGGGTTGTTCCCTCGCTTCGGGGACAGATGTTAGGCGGGGCCTCGGCGGGGGAGCATCCTCAGTGGGCTTGGATTCCCGGTGCATGAGGGCCTCTTCCAAGGCCCGGACGAAATCAGGCAAATCCTTGAAATCCCGGTAGACGCTGGCGAAACGGACATAGGCTACAGAATCCAGATGTTTCAGGGAGTCCATGACCAGCTCGCCAAGGGCCCGGCTCGGGATTTCCCGATCGGGACGCTCCATCAGTTGGGCCTGGATATCTCCAGCGGCTTCTTCAAGTTTTTCAAGGGAGACCGGGCGTTTCTGGCAGGCGATGCTGAGACCCCGCAGCAACTTATTTCGGTCGAAACTTTCACGGCGGCCATCTTTTTTGACCACCAACAGGGGGGATTCCTCAAGGCGCTCGTAGCTGGTAAACCGGCGGCCACAGGCCAGACATTCGCGGCGACGGCGGATGGCATCACCCTCTTTGGACTCACGGGAATCCACCACTTTGTCCTCGGCGTGGCCACAAAAGGGACAGCGCACCTGCGCGCTCAGCGAGTCGCCCAGATGCGCCGCAGCGAATCCGGGAGACCCATGGGATCAAAGGGTTTGGCGAGCACGTCCAGAGCGCCCGCGACCTTTAGTTGCAGGACCTCGTGGGGTTGAACCTTGGCGGTCAAAAAAACCACGGGTGTTTCTGAGAGGGATGAGATTTCACGCAGGGCCTTTAGAGTGGACAGTCCGTCCATACCGGGCATCATCACGTCGAGCAGAATGAGATCTGGCGCGAAACCAGGCGCCCTTTCGATGGCTTCGGTGCCGGAGCTGCACATCTCCACCTTAAACCCACCCACGGCCGTGAGGCTTAAGTGGGCGATGGTTCGGATATCGGGATCGTCGTCCACCAGGAGGATGCGATTCAGTTCGGCCATGAAACCCCTTCACCTTGATTTGCTTTCAGAAAATTAGATTCACCACAGAGGCAGAGTGGACATCGAGAACGGCTAGATCAGTGTGGAACATCTACCGTCTCAATTCCTTAACGTCCGCGCAGGAGCGATAGCACCACCCGCTGAATATCGAGGTTACTCGCTGAGGCTTTCTCGAGGGTGCGGGAGACCTCGGCACCAAAAACGGCGCTGGTTTCTTCGCCGGAAAACAGAAGGATGGGTAGCGTGGGGCCCCCGGCGGTGTGAATGTCTGGAATGAGGTCTGAACCCTT
Organism: Holophagaceae bacterium; assembly: GCA_043784905.1. Taxonomy (GTDB): domain Bacteria; phylum Acidobacteriota; class Holophagae; order Holophagales; family Holophagaceae; genus JANXPB01. The sequence continues at coordinate 2,994 of JAYVXV010000229.1, forward strand.
GCCGTCCGGTAGGTTGCTATCGAGAATCACGAGGTCCACGGGCGTGGTCCGCAGGATGGCGCGGGCCGCGGCCAAAGTCGGCGCGTGGAGCAAATCGGTGGTTTCCTGCAAGACCGCAGATAAGACGCGATGCACGTCGCGATCATCTTCTACGTGTAGAACGGTAGGCCGCGATGTTGGATTTTGAGAAGGCCTGAGGCAGGCCAGGGCCTGGGCGAGGCGAAATGGATCGAGCGGTTTTTGCATCCATTCGAGCACATGCAAAGCGGGAACATCTGGTTGCAATTGACCTTCTGTGGCGTTGGACGAGGCCACCATCACCTGCAAATCCTGAAGCTCCGGGCGCCGCCGAAGTTCTGCCAATAGTTCGAGCCCCGACTGATCGGGCAGCACCAAATCAAGGGTCATGGCTTTGTACTTACGATGGGCCAGGTAGTCTTTTGCTTCGGCAGCCGAAGCGGCGCAGTCCACGGCAAACCCTTCTTTCATTAACATAGCTTTCAGATAGCGTGCGCTAACAGGATCGTCCTCGACCACCAGCACTCGGGGTCTTGATGGATCCGTGAGAAGGCTTTCCGGGCGGACTTCGGGCAGGGTGATGTGGAAAATGGTTTGCCCGGGTTCCGAGTGAAAGCCGATGCTGCCACCCATGCCTTCCATCAGAGCTTTCGCAATGTTTAGGCCGAGGCCAGTCCCGCTATTTTGGCGTGTATCCAAGGGCTCTGATTGCGCGAATTTCTGAAAAATGGAAGCTTGAAAAGAAGCAGGAATACCGGGTCCGTGGTCTTCCACTTCGATACGCCAACCATCCTCCACTTGTAGCACTCTCATGTGGATGGCCTGACCTTTGGGTGAATATTTGGCGGCGTTGCTCAATAGATTCACCAGAACTTGGGCCAGGCGGTCTCCGTCCGCTTGCACCCAGGCTTCCGGCGGCAGGGGCTCCACAAGAATATCGGTGCCCATGGACTGCGTGTAACCACGCATGGATTCTGTTGCTTGAAGAAGGACGCTCCCCAGCTCGCACGGGCCCAGGTTAAAGACGAGTTTTCCGCTTTCGACTTTGTCGAGATCCAGGATGTCATTCACGAGGCGGACCAAGCGATCTGCATTGTGCTCGGCGATGAATACCAGCTCGGACACTTTGGGAGGGAGTTCCCCGAGCACGCCTCCAGTGAGCAATCCCAGCGAGCCTCGGATGGATGTGAGAGGCGTTCGCAGTTCGTGGCTGACCATGGAGATGAATTCCTGTTTCGCCCGTTCCACTTCCTTTTGCTTGGTGACATCTCGGACGATGGTGATGGTTTCACCCTCGCCTGAAGCCATGGTGCGAGCTTCAAAGTCGGTGATCTTGCCATCCTTCGTGAGGGGATATTGGATGACCTGAACTTCGCGGGTCTCCAGGGCACGGTCAATGGCCGCCAGCCGAGCGTCAGCGACGTCCTTGGGAAGAATCTGATGCAGGGTGCGACCGATGAAATAGTCCGCAGGATGCCAGAGCGCGCCGGGAAGGCTGGCATGGACATCCAGGTAGGTGCCATCCTTGCGCACCTGGAACATCTCGTCGGGAATGGCGCTGAGCATGC
>JAYVXV010000230.1:0-4562 GCA_043784905.1 Holophagaceae bacterium
AAGCGGACGCAGCTCCTTCATGAAATGATCGTTGAGCTTCACCATCTCCTCGGTGCTCATGCCGTAGCTGGCCACTTGCAGCGCGAAATAGTCGTGGTATCCCAATTCTTGGGCCACGCCGTTGCGAAGGCCCTGGAGTTTGACCAGACCGGGTTTCAGGGCCACGCCGCTCTCCTTGCTGGCCTCCCAGGCGGCCTTGCGCTGATTCAGATCTTTGCTGTGCTGCAAAATATCATCGAGGCCATTAGCGGTGATGGGCTTGTCATAAAGTTTGAAGGGAAAACTATTCATGACGCTGGCCTGGGCGGTTTCGGCGGCGATGCGATTCCCCACGAGGCTGGGGTTCGTCATGGGGCCTTCGGCGGCGTTCAACAGCACACGCTCCAGTTCAATCTTGGTGAGCGAATCCAGTTCGGCTTTGTGTTTCAACAACTCCTTGGCCTCGGTGATGATTGCGGGGTTGCCCGTGAAGGCGGCGAAGGCCTTGCCGGCGGTTTCAGCCGCAGCGTCATGGGCGGGTGTCACGTCCGTGCTGGCAGCCCACTGAGCATCGCTATTGACGGTATAGAGTGCCTGGTAGCTGGCGTTCACCAGGCTCAGGAAACGATCCGCGCGTTGCTGCACCAGGGATTTGATGGGCGTCTCCGTGGGGATCACCGCGCGGGGTTTCTTGTCGGGAGCGCTCTGGGCCAGTAGAGGCAATCCAAGGATCAAAGCCGGTAGCAATTTCATGGAGACTCCAAGGTGAGTGGAATTCCCATTGTGACGCGAGCCTGCTTTTATGACACGCCCTTTGCCTCGGCTCGTCGCGGGATTCTGAGCAGCAGCAGCACGAGCACGATCGCGGCGAAGATGGCCGGGCGCCAGTCCACCAGCAGGGTTTTGAAACGCAAGGCGAAGTGAATGACCCCAAGAATCGCGGCGAGATAGACCACCCGATGGAGGCGCTTCCAGTTTTTCTTCAACCGCCGCTGCCAGCCAAGGGTGCTCGTGGCCGCCAGGATCAGTAACAAAAACCATGCTAGAAATCCGAGGGTGATAAAGGGCCTTTTGATCACGTCCTTCAGCATGGCCGCCCACTCCCAGGATTGATCCATCCAGGTGTAAGTCAGCAGGTGAAGGCAGGCATAGAAAAAGGCAAAGAGGCCGATGGGTCTTGAGAATCGCTGGACCCAACTCCATTTTGTGAACCGTTTCAACGGTGTAAGCGCGAGCCCAAAGGTGACGAAGAACAGCGCCCACCACCCCGTTTCGTGGGTAACGGTTTCGATGGGGTTCACACCGAGGTCATGGTTTACGAACCACGCAAAAAGGAGCCATCCCAAAGGCCCGAGACAAGCAATCCAGAGGACGGCTTTGATGAGGGCCCAGCGTATTTTGGAAGTCATCGCGGCCTCAAAAATTTCTCTTCAGGTCGAGGCCCGTGTAAAGCGAACTCACTTGATCGGCGTAGCCATTGAACATCAGCGTGGGGCGCTTTTTGAATTCACCGATGCGGCGCTCGGTGGCCTGGCTCCAGCGCGGATGGTCCACACCGGGATTCACGTTTGAATAGAAACCGTACTCAGCAGGATTCGCATCGTTCCAGGCGGTGCGCGGCATGGATTTCATGAGACGGATGGACACGATGCTTTTTGCGCCTTTGAAGCCGTATTTCCAGGGCATCACGAGCCGCACCGGTGCACCATTTTGGTTGGGCAGCGCCTGTCCATAAAGGCCAAGGCCCAGGATGCAAAGGGGATGATTCGCTTCGTCCAATCGGAGTCCTTCCTTATAGGGCCAATTGAGCGCCAGTGAGGCTTCGCCCGGCATCTGTCGAATATCCATCAGGGTACTGAACTCCACAAATTTCGCCGTAGATTTAGGCTGCACCAGATCCAAAAGTGCTTTGAGCGGGTAGCCCACCCAGGGGATCACCATGGACCAGCCTTCCACGCAGCGCATCCGATAAATGCGTTCTTCGAGCGGCGCGAGTTTCAGCAAATCTTCAAGCCCAAAAGTGCGCGGCTTCAGGCACTCGCCCTCGACTTTCAGCGTCCAGGGCTTGGGCCGCAGTGTGTGGGCATTGCGCGCCGGGTCCTCTTTCGATGTTCCGAATTCGTAGAAATTGTTGTAGGTCGTGATCTCTTTGAAGGAGTTGGAGGGCTCGCTGGTGCTGAAGGAACTCTTCTTCAGGCCGCTGAACTTTTCACTATTTCCCGGCGCGGATGTTCCGCCCAGGAGTTTTGGCAAACCAAGGGCTGCACCCGCGATGAGCCCCGCCCCCGCCACCATAAATACGCGGCGATTGCGGTAGGTTTCCTCAGGGGTGATCTCTGAACTTGGGATGTCGTTGGGTTTTCCGATAAGCATGGGAGGCCTCCAGGTTTTCCTAGGATGCCTCCGGGATCGAAAGTGTGCCCAAAGCGCGGCTTCAGAAAAAGGAAATGGATACAACCATACTCGGTGAACTAGCCTTATTAAAATTTCCAAAAAGGATCTTTATGAATTCGAAGCGCTCAATATTCAAGCAGTGATGCCCAAAACCGGAAGATGGAAGGGTTTGTTCCAAGCATGAAGGACGCTCGACCCTTGATGGGGCGCCCGAGGAATTTCGTAATTTGGCTCAACTCCGAAAATTCACTTTCAGGCACCATCCCGACGGGAGTGTGGTCGTCCTTCAATGACGATGCTTTTCAAGCCTGGTTTTGCGTTTGGGCCGCGATCCGTTCTGGTGTAATGGCTCATGCTCCCGCGCGGCCTGATCAGATCATTCGTCCTTTGCCTTTGCTTCGGGTTGGGACTTTCCCTGAATGCTCAAACCCTGCGCGTCGCGGCGGCGTCAGATCTGCGCTGGGCCTTGGAGGATTTGCGGGCCATCTACGAAAAGGATCACCTCGGCACGAAGATCGCCGTCACCTATGGTTCTTCGGGGAATTTCCATGCCCAACTCCTGAACCAGGCGCCTTTCGATCTTTTTCTTTCGGCTGATGTGAGCTATCCCGAGAATCTCGTGCAGCGGGGCTTTGGCCTGAAAGACTCTCTTTTCATTTACGGCATCGGTCGCGTGGTGCTGTGGGTGCCCAACGCATCGCCGGTCAAAGTGGAGAAGCTGGGCCTCACGGCGTTGAAGCAGCCCATCGTGAAAAAAATCGCCCTGGCCAATCCCAAGCACGCGCCCTATGGCCGCGCCGCCGAAGCCGCGATTCGGAAGGCCGGAATGTGGGAGGAGCTCCAAGACAAGCTAGTGCTGGGGGAGAATATTTCCCAAACCGCGCAGTTCACTCAAAGCGGCGCTGCCGACATCGGCTTCATCGCGTTCTCCCTGGTCATCGCGGGCCCCATGAAAGATCGGGGCCGCTGGTGGATGATTCCCCAGGAAGATCACCCCCTTATCGAGCAGGGCGGGGTGATTCTGACCTGGGCACAGGATCCTGTGCTGGCGCGGGGCTTCAGGGATTTCATGATGAGTCCAAGCGGGCTTGGAATCATGCAGCGCTACGGTTTCAGCCGGAAGGCCCCATGAGGGCCGATGTGAGGGTCGATGTGATGACCGAAATGAAGACCGACCTGATGCCGGAGTTGGGGAAGTAATGGACTACCAGGCCCTGGCCCTCAGCGTGAAGCTATCGTTTTGCACGACGCTGGTGCTGGTCATGCTTGGGATGCCCTTGGCCGCGTGGTTGGCTTTCTCAAAGCGCCGCTGGAAACCCCTGGTGGAGGCTGTTGTGGCGCTGCCCTTGGTGCTGCCACCCACTGTGCTGGGCTTTTACGTGCTGATGGCGTTGGGGCCATCAAGCCCCTTGGGCGCCCTTTGCGAGCGAATCTTCGGCCATCGCTTACCCTTCACCTTTTCAGGATTGCTCATAGCGTCGGTGCTCTACAGTCTGCCCTTTGCGGTGCAACCCTTCAGCGCGGCCTTCGCCTCTGTGGACCGCCGTATTCTTGAGGCCTCTGCATGCGCCGGCGCGGGGCCGCTGAAAACATTTTTCCGTCTCATTTTGCCCCTCTCCTGGTCCGGAGTGCTGACGGGGCTGGTACTGACTTTCGCCCACACGCTCGGTGAATTCGGCGTGGTGCTGATGGTGGGGGGCAATATCCCTGGCTCCACGCGCACGGTGTCCATCGCCATCTTTGATCAGGTTCAATCCATGGAATACGCAGCAGCGGCGCGCACCTCAGGGCTATTGCTCGGGATTTCTTTCACCGTGTTATTGCTGACCTACAGCCTGAGAAAGGTGAGGCTCTTTCAATGACGCCCTTCCCATGAGCCGGCTCCTGAACTGCGATTTCGAGCGCCGCTTCAAACACGGCCCTGTGATCCAGGGGGCCTTCGCGATGCCCGCAGAAGAGGCTAGCGTCACGGTGCTGTTCGGTCCTTCGGGTTGCGGTAAAACCACGGTGTTGCGCTGCCTGGCGGGTCTCGAAAAGCCCGACGCAGGCTTCATCCACTTTGATGGCGAAACATGGTACGAGGCCACGAACCAGCTTCATCTGCCACCCCAGCGTCGGTCCTTGGGTTTTGTCTTTCAGGACTACGCGTTGTTTCCCAACTTGAGTGTTGCGGGAAATCTTGGATATCC
>JAYVXV010000231.1:0-4554 GCA_043784905.1 Holophagaceae bacterium
GAGGTGGCCGTGTTTGGTGGAGCTTAGCGGGATCGAACCGCTGACCTCTTCCATGCCATGGAAGCGCTCTCCCAGCTGAGCTAAAGCCCCAAGGGGAACGATAAGTTTCGCATGGACATCCGGGTTGGGCAAGCGTGAATCATGAAAGGGTCGAGGCCCATTTTGCAGGCTGTTTTATGGATGGGCAACTCGCAGTTTTTGCCCCACTTGAACGCGGTTGGAGCGGAGGTGATTCCAGCGCCGCAACTCACTAACGCCGACGCCATAGCGGGTGGCGATGGCGTAGATCGTCTCGTGGCGTTTGACCGTATGGAACTCGGGCGCCGTCGCCGGAGCCACAGGCGGGGCCACAGCCGGGGATGGGATGGAAGGGATTATTTTCGCGGTGGACGCATCCGGCAGGCGGACCGAAACGCCCGGTTTCAGCCCCTTGAACGCATCAGGATTCAACCGCTCGACCTCTCCTAACGAAACCGCAAAAGCCCGTGCGATGGAGGCCAGCGTGTCACCCCCCTGGGCGGTATAGAAACGCGGAATCTTATCGGAAGGTGGCTTTGAATTCAGCGTTTCGGAAACGGAATGGGTTGGCGTGATGATGGGCGCAAGCGCGGGTGGCGGCGCGGTTGGGCTTGAAGCCATAGCAGGCTTGGGAATGACCTTGCCGTTTGGAAGCACTGCCGGCTTTATGGGGATATCTCCGGGAATCCCAGGCAGAGGAGGAAGCGGCTGATCGCCAAGAATTTTCGCTCGCTCGGACTTGGGCAACAAATCGCGGTCATCAATGGCAATGGGGGCTGGCGGCGGCACCTGAATGCGTTGCCCCTTGCGGAATTGGGACCGGCTGAGGTTATTGGTGGCCATTAGATCGTCTTCGCTCACCTTGAAACGGGTCGCGAGCCGGGCCAGGGTGTCGCCCCGGCGGATCACGTAGGTTTTGAAGTCCAGTAATTGCTGGCTGGGAATCTTGGCAAGCGCGCGTGCCGTCGTGGCTCCCGTGCCGGGAGGAACCCGCAGGATGTAGTGACCGGGGGGCGTGGTGGACCGCAGTAGTTCTGGATTCAACTCTCTCAAGGTGCCGCTGTCCGTCCCCGAAAGCCGCGCGATCACGGTCAGACTGGTCTGCCGCTCGATGTCCACGGTCTCAAACGCGTAGGGTCGAAGTTGCACCACATTCAGCCCGTAGCGTTCTGGAAATCGGCCGATAAGGATGGCCGCACAAAGGGATGGTACATAGTTCTTGGTCTCATTCCGCAAGTACCGCGAGCGATAAATGTCCCAATAATTTCGAGTCCCAAGTGCCTGCGCGGCGCGCTCCGGCGTCAGTGGCCCCGCGTTGTATCCCGCTAGTGCCAGATACCAATCACCACTCACCTCGTGGAGCCGTTTAAGGTAGCGTGCCGCAGCCCTTGTGGCCTTCACGGGATCGCGTCGTTCTTCGATCCAGGCATTTCCCGACAGCCCGTAGATTCGGCCAGTAGAGCGCATGAACTGCCACATCCCCACCGCCGCCGCACGACTGGAAGCTTCGTTTCGAAAGCCCGATTCAATGACCGCGAGATAGGCCAGATCCTGCGGTACGCCCTCTTCTGCAAATACTTGGCGGATCATGGGCATCCATTGAGAAGCCCGGGATAGCGCGTTCTCCATGAATCCACGCTTGGTGGTGGTGAAGGTGTGGAGCAGGCCCAAAACCTTGTCGTTCAAATCAATGGGAAAATCGAAAAGGGCCCCCTGCTCGGCCGCAGCCACCTTGCTTTGTTCAGCCCGCAGATCCTCGCCACTCAGGGTGATGACTTCTTCTGGAACCTTGAGCCCCGGTTCTGCGCCCGCCATGATTTCCGGCTCGTCTTCTTCCAGTAGCTTCTGCACTTGGTGAAGATGATCAAGCAAGACGAGCGCTTCTGTATTTTTTAATTCTGAATCGGGCCAATCTGCAATGAGAATTTCGGCCTCGTCACTCCGATCCGAAGCCGCATCCCAATCCTCGGCTCCCTCCACCTTGATGGCTTTTTCTGCGGCCTCCACCAAGGCCCGCAGTCGAGGTATTCCCGTGAGCGGCTGAACCTTGGGATCGGACGACGGTTTGGGTGCCGGAGCGATCGCGGGTTTCCCAACGGGGGCCGACGCCTTTGGCACGATTGGCGAGGTTGGCGCCGTCTGCCCACGAAGCGTAGCCCCCAACGCCAACAGCACGGCCACAGCGCGGAAGCGGCCCGGGCATCTCCCCCCGAAGGAGACCACCTAGTGGCTCTCCGCGCCCACCAAAGCCTCGTAGGCTGCGGCGTCAAGAAGGTCATCTGGAAGGCCGCCCGTGATTTTTATTTTCAACATCCAGCCTTTGCCGTAGGGATCTTCGTTCACATTTTCGGGGCGATCGGTCAGGTCGGGGTTTACTTCGGTGACTTCGCCGTTGGCGGGGGCGAAGAGTTCAGAAACCGTCTTCACGGATTCCACCGTTCCGAATTCATCTCCATGCGCAAGCGTCGCGCCAACTTCCGGTAGGTCCACGAAAACCACGTCGCCAAGGGCATCCTGGGCGTAATGGGTGATGCCGATGATCGCTGTGCCATCGTCCTGGATCTTCATCCACTCGTGGTCCTTGGTGTATTTGAGGTCTGCGGGGTACATGGGGTCTCCGTGCGAATGTAGGTCAGTGTAGCGAGGCCGTTGCGAATCGAAAAAGTGTGAACCTATTTGCCGCGTTTGTAGAAAGGGGTGGGGATGATTTCAGCCGTGACGGATCGTCCACGGATGTCCACCTGAATTGTGTTTCCGGTGGCGGCCATGGCGGTCGGGACATAGGCCAGCGCGATATTGGCACCAACGGTTGGGCACGGGGCGCCGCTGGTGATGTGTCCTATTTTTTCCCCGTTCAAAATAACCGACATGCCATCGCGGGGTATGTCCCGTTTCTCGGATGTACGAATGCCCACCAATTTCCGATTCAATCCTTGCGCCTTGGCGAAAGCCAGGGCCTTCTTGCCAATAAAATCTTCGTCTTTATCCATTTTAACGATCCACCCGAGACCGGCTTCCAGCGCGTTGGTGGTGTCATCAATCTCGTGGCCGTAGAGGGCCATTTTACATTCCAGGCGTAAAGTGTTCCGCGCACCAAGGCCTGCTGGAATAAGGCCATGTGCTGCCCCGGCCTTCAGGATTTCGTGCCAGATTTTTTCGGCAGCCTCACTCACCATGTAGATCTCGAATCCGTCTTCGCCGGTGTAGCCCGTCCGACTCACGAGACAGGGAACACCCGCGACGCTGCCATGCCTAAAGCTGTAGTAGGTCATGCTCGATAACACGACGTCGGTGATGGGTTGGAGGATTTTTTCCGAGAACGGCCCCTGCAGGGCAATTTGGCCGGTGATGGGGCTTTCGTTGGTCACGCGCACATCAAACCCATCAACGTGTTTGAGCGCCCAGAGAAAATCCTTCTCGATGTTCCCAGCGTTCACCACCAACAAATAATCGTCGTCGGCTTCTTTGTAGATCAGTAGGTCGTCCACAAAGGTGCCGTTGTCATACAGAAACGCCGTGTAGTGAATCTGGCCGATGGTGAGCAGGGACACATCATTGGGCGTGAGGTGTTGGAGGTATTTCAGGGCGTCTTTTCCGCGAACCCGCAGCTCACCCATGTGGCTCACGTCGAAAAGGCCCGCCTTGGTGCGGACCGCCTCATGCTCCGCGAGAATTCCTGCCGGGTATTGCACCGGCATATCCCAGCCGCCAAAGTTCACCATCTTTGCGGCTAGGCTGCGGTGGGCTGAGTTCAGCGGCGTTTTTTTTAATTCGGACATGAAACCTCCTGGCCGTTCAGAGTAGCAATAGAGTAGAGATATGGAGTCCACCATGCCCAGAATGCCTTTGATGCCCTTGATGCCGACCATGCGCCGCACCATCCTCGTTTTACTTTCTGCCTTGCCTATGCTGGCCGATGCCCCAAAACCCATGAAGGTTCCCATGACCGCCCGTCTTGAATCCGTGGGTGTGCTCTTTGGCCCTGGCATTATTCAAGACCGCACTGGCGAGACACCGGCCCCGAAATTTGAAACAAAGTTGGATGGCAGCATCCACCTGGAGGGCATCCGTCCGAACACAACACCCCACTACCGATTCTGGTTGGTGAACGCTAGGGCGACCGATAAATTGAATTCCCGATCCGCCCGATCGTTGGGGGGTAAAGCTCTGGAGTTCACCGTCAGAGCCAATTCCGCAGATGGCATGCAGTTCGTCATCAACTGGCCCAAGGGATCCGTGGAGGAACAGGACCGCCTGTTCGTAGAGATCATGGTGGGCCGCCGCCGCACGGCCACCGCCATCTCGGCCATCCAGTCCCATTACTTGCCCGCCTCAAAGCCGCAGGGTGGCGACAGCAAGGATTGATTCGGATCGTGAGGGCTCCATCCGGAAGGTTAAACCCGGATTTTGCGTTTGTGCTCATGGTCAGAAGGCATCGGGCCTCTGGCTTCAGGCTTCGTTGTTGATTTTGGATGGGCCATCTTGCACACATGCATGCGATAGCGACCCACGACAACGAGGCCTGATGTCCGAGGC
>JAYVXV010000232.1:0-14124 GCA_043784905.1 Holophagaceae bacterium
GGATAGAGATCCCCCGCCGGTGTGTTCGCCAGATCCCGCACACGGTGGCAAGCCGCGACGCCAGCCTCGATCTGCGATTGGCGACGGCGGGACTTCCGGGTGTCATCCCCGTTGGTAAAAATCTCAATGGTCTTGAAACGTCGGGCTTCGGTCTTAGCATTCTTGAAGGTCACCTGATCGTAATCAGCGAGAAGAATGCCTTCGAGCACCGCTTCCTGCACTTCGTCATGATCCAGCACGGACGTGGCCGGAGCGACCACGCCCACGGTGGACCAACGCTTTTTGATGGCATAACGGCCAGCGGTTCCCACCGCCTTGCGAATTTTGTTGAGGGTAAGCGCTTCTTCTTCCCCCATGCCGACCAAAACCATCCAGCGGCTGTCCTTCACGCCATTGGGGTGGTGGAGAGGCACCACCTCCAAATGGTCCGCTTTGAAATCGCCTTCATCCATGACCTGTCGCACGACCTTGCTGATGGCGAGCGGCAAACGGTGGCGTTCGCGACCTGAAAACACTGGCACGATGAGTACATCGCCGGAAAAGTCTTTCCCAGTTTGGGAGCTTATTTCAATGGTTGCCACTTGAGCCTCCGAGAACTCAGAGGCTAACGTCAAGATTCTTTGCCGGAAAGTGATTTTTTTTGATGTTAGAGCCCTGAAACCTTTTGAAAGTTCACTTCACTTCTGCCGCCGTCATGCTAGGGGCTATGCTCGCCGACCGACTCGCACCCCTGCATCGCCGCCCCCTGGACCTGCCCCGTCCCTGGCCCGCGTGCGCCCAAGGCTTGTTGCGGGAGGGCGCCCAGTGGCTGCACGGTGAAGGATGGGGCGGGGATCTACTCGCCTTACCCGGCGGATCTCGACTAGAAAGTCGCCGAGTCGGAGAGGATTGGATCACGACGATGGATGGCTGCGAACGAGCTGGGCGGCCCTTCGATATTCTGGCGTCAGTCGTAGCGACGGGCACCTGGATCGGGGCCTTGAGCTTTGAACTCGCCGCCTGGGAGGCGGGCCTACCCCATCAAAAGCCCGAGGACAGGACCCTCGGCATGGCCTGGCAGCGGGTGAATCAGGCCATTTACTACCACGATGGGAAAGCTGAATGGTGGAGCTGGGAAGCCACTCCCCTCGAAGATCTGCCCGCCCGTCTCGCTCAAGTCTGCACATTGGCCCGCCCCAAAGCTGGCCCGCTTCGGAGCGCCTGGGATCAATCGGTCCATCACGCGGCCGTGGAAACCATTCGCGAACGCATCCTTGATGGCGAATTTTACGTTGCGAATCTTTGCGTGCCCTTTGAAGCAGCCTGGTCCGGCGACGAAGTCACCCTGGCGCTGTCGGCCTTGCGAAGAGCCGAGGCACCCTTTGGGGCCTTCCTTCCCCTGGGCGATCTCACCCTGCTTTGCCTCAGCATGGAGCGCGTGTTGAGCCGCTCAGGCGATGTTCTCAACTCGGAGCCCATCAAAGGTAGTGCGCCTCGTATTGGAGACAAAGTCGTGGATACCGAAGCTGGAGCGATGCTCCTCGCAGACCCCAAAGAGATCGCAGAACACACCATGATCGTGGACTTGGTCCGCAACGATCTGGGCCGCGTGGCGATGAGTGGCTCGGTGCGCGTGGCCGAGCTTTTGTCGCTGCGCGCCTATCCAACGGTGCAGCATCTGGTGAGCCGGGTGGAGGCCAAGGCCAGGCCTGATTCAGGGCTCGCTGAAATTTTTCGGGCGGTGCTCCCTGGCGGCAGCGTCACCGGGGCGCCAAAACACGCGGTTTGCGCCCACCTCGCCCGCGCTGAAGCCGCGCCCAGAGGTTTCTACTGCGGAGCTCTGGGATGGATTCGAGGTGCGGATTTCGACTTGGCCCTGCCGATCCGCACCGCCCAGATCCAGCCTGAGCACCTGATCTACTGGGCCGGTGGCGGCATCACGCTGCGGAGCGAACCCGCGAAAGAATGGGGCGAGCTGCATTTGAAGACGAAAGTGATGGGGCTAAGCTAAGCTCCGTTGCGGGAAAACCCTACGCTGGGCTCTAAGCATTGGTCTCCCAGGCGCATAGTCTCCCAAGCTCTTAGGCTCTTAGGCTGCTGAAGCTTCTCGGATGATTTCTTCAAAGCGCTCGAAGAGATGGGCGCGCGGCCCACGGGGGATTTTCTTCAGCTTCAGACCCGCCTGCTCAGGCGTACGCCCGCCCTTTTTCTGATTACAGGCAAGGCAACAGGCCACTAGATTCTGCCAGGTGGTTTGACCGCCCTGACAGAGGGGGATCACGTGATCCACGGTGGTGGCTTTGTGCATACAGCCTTCGTACATACAGGTGTGGTGGTCTCGTTTCATCACCCGGCGCTCCAGCCGGCCCATCAGTAGCTTGGATTCCGCGCAGGCCGAGGCATGGGGAAAGATCACCAGCGCGAAGGGGTCCTCGAATTCCATATTCCGTTCAAAGGTCGCGGGCATGAGCACAAAGGCCCGCCCGCCTGCGACGGCGCGAATGGCTTTGCGTCGAGTCATTTCCTGCATGGGGACATAGTTCTGGTCCACGGCAATGACGTCGCCAGCCCCTGAACGTTCCCTGCGAATGAACATCTTCGATTCCAAAATGAATGAAGCGGTTAACCCATTCTGGAACCATTTTCGCAAATTGCCCGTGTTTTTAACGAAAGAATTTCATAAGAGATCCTCGGGGACCTCTTCGAGGGCGTCTTGGGCGAAGGAATCGGGCAGGGTCTGAAGAGATTTCTGAAGGCTTGGCACCCGAGCGAGGGTATCCACCGGAAGGACTGGGGTGATCTCTGTCCTTTGCCCTTTTCCGTCTCGTGCCTCAACGCCTAGGGTCTCAAACTTCCGGGCGGTCACCAGAACCCTGGATTCGAGTGAGCCCACAAAATCATTATAGTTTTTGACCGCATTGCCTAAATTACCCCCAAGCCGTCCGGCATGTTCAGCCATGACACGGATCCTGTCATAGAGTTCCTGCCCAAGTTTTTTGATGGCTTCAACGCTCTCACCCAGCTTTTCCTGCTTCCAGCCGTACGCCACGCTATGCAGCATTACCAGAAGCGTGGTCGGTGTCGCGATGAATACATTCTTGCTCATCCCCCACTCGATCAGTTGCTGGTCTTGCTCTAAAGCGGCGCTGAAAAAGCTCTCGCCAGGCAGAAAAAGCACAACGAAATCCGGTGATTCACCAAGAAGCTTCGAGTAATCTCGTCGGGCCAGGCCCTCGAGATGGGTCCGAATGTGCCTCACATGAGCCTCCATGCACTTGGCCCGTCCCCCTTCATCTGTGGCTTCGAGGGCGTCTAGGAAAGCTTGGAGAGGAGCCTTGGCATCCACTACAACTTTCTTTCCTCCAGGCATGCGGATCACCATGTCAGGCCTTTGGCGCCCCTCCTCGGTCTCCATGTTCACTTGCTCATCAAAGTCGCAAATTGCGCTGAGGCCCGCGCTTTCAACCGCATTCTTGAGCGTAAGTTCTCCCCATCGACCGCGCACTTGGGGTTTGCGAAGCGCATTCACTAAATTCCCCGTCTCAACCCGGAGACTCTTCTGAGCCTCCCCGAGATTCCCCAGCTGGTTACCCAAATCGGCGTAGGCTGTGATCCTCTTCTCTTCTAGCCTTTTCAGCTCCTCGTCCATCTTCTTGAGGTTTTCTTGCAGTGGCCCGACCTTCTCCAACAAGTGAGCGCCTGCCAGTTCCAAGAATGATTCCTGCGCTCCCTTCAGTGAGTCCTGTGACAACACTTTGAAAGAGGATTTCAAGCGATCTTCTGCGTCCTGCATCAAGCCCAATTTTTCTTCCCACGCCTTCTGTTGCTCCTCCTGTGCCGCCGTGATCCCCTCGATCTTTTTTTCTGCCTCAGTGCGCTGCTCCCGCTCTCTGTCGCGGTCAACCTTGGCTGCCTTTAATTCCTCTTCTAGGTTTGGTACACGATCTGCCTTGGCAAGCGCTGTGGCGAGTTCACCGGTGAGGCGTTTCGATTCCGAATCAAGTTCAAATATATTTCCCCTGAGCTGCCGAACCTCTTCTCCGAGGCTCGATGCAGTCGCTGCCTTGGCCCGCTCGGCACCAAGCTCTTCCCGGTAGCCCGCGATTTCCCGGTCTTTCGCATCCGATCCCTCGCGTTCTTTTGTTAAGGCTTCGTCCACTCTCGAACGCTCTGCCTTTGCTGATTCCAAATCCTTCTGCATCGCCGATCGTGGAACGAGCCACAGGAAAACCCCCAACCCGAGGCCGGAAGTGAGAGCAAGGAGAGCAACGACTATGATCTGCATGCTTTCATCATGCCCGCTGAAGATCGTCCGCCAGTGCCCACCTTGCGAGACGCCCTTCCCCACTGGCTTCCAGGCTCAAGGTAGAAACCCAATCGGTCGGCCAGGGGCCTTCGCGGCCCGCCCATTCCACCACCAGAAAATCATGTTCGGAGATTTGTTCATCGAGCCCCAAGGTCCAAGCGCCTTCGGCCCCGAGGCGGTATAAATCCAAGTGAAATATTTTGCCTCGGGGCGTTTCATAACGATGCAACACCGCGTAAGTGGGGGATGCTACGTCGTCGCCATTGCCCCCGAGCCCCGCCACAAAACCCCGGGTCCACGTGGTTTTCCCCGCACCCAATTCGCCCCGTAGCAGCCAGGTTCCACCATTGGGGGTGAGCTTCGCTAGCTCCGCGCCCAGAGCTTCGGTGGCAAGGTCATCTTCAAGAAATCGTTCGCTCATGCGGGCCGTCCAGCATACAGATCCCGAAGCAGTTTCGGCAATGCTTCCGCGAGATCCCTTGGCAACAAAGGCCCGAGACCCAAGCGGTCCGCACATTTCCCATGGAGCCAAGCAGCGGTGGCGGCGCAGCCTTTCATTTCTTGGCCTTCGGCAGGCCACCCGGTCATTAAGGATTTTTGGGCCACCAGACCCGCTACCATCCCTGCGAGGAAATCCCCGGTGCCACCCGTCGCGAGCCCCCAATGTCCCGTCGTGTTGATCCATACGTTTTGGTTTTCTCCTCCCAGAATCAGGCTCTGGGCGCCTTTGAGCAGCAGCACACCCGGGCCGGTGGCGACCGTTGTGGCCTGATCCAACCTTGCTTGCGTTCCATCTGGTTTCGGTAATTGGAAAAGGCGCGCGAATTCGCCAGGATGCGGCGTGATGATGGTGTCCCGCCGGGCCATCCATTTGGGTCCGTCGCCTTCTTTCAAGGCCGAGGCGTCAAGGACTAACGGACCCTCCCATTCGGGGATCTGATCCACGCCACCCGGACCCACCAACAACACTTCAATACCGCTCGGGACTATGCCATTCCACACCTGGACCAGGGCCTCGGGAATCTGCGCGGCCACTTCAGCGCGGATGGCCTGCGGAACCAACACCGTAACCAGGCCCGCGCCCACCCGTAGCGCGCCCAGGGCCGCCAGGACGGCGGCTCCGCTCATGCCCTCTTTCCCGGCGCGAATGCCCACGTGGCCTTTGGATCCTTTGTGTGAATCCCAGGATGGTTGCGGAAGCACTGGCTCATCAATCACCCAATGACGTGGACGAATGGGCGACCCATAGAGATCTAAGGGCAGCGGAATGACGTGGACCTCACCGCAGAATTCCGCAGCGGGTTTCAGGACATGACAAAGTTTCCGAAATCCGAAACAAGCCGTGCGTGAGGCAAAAGCATGCTCGCCTTTCCCATCGGGATCATCTGGGTGCAACCCCGAAGGTAGATCCAGCGCGAGGCCTTCTTTCAACCAGTAAACAGCCAGATCCTGTGCCCATGTTTTCGCAACCCCATCCAAAGAACGATTCGCACCGATCCCGAACATTCCATCCACAAAAAAAATCCCCGGCGCGTGGCCGACCAAGCCGTCGAGGTAAGGCCGCTCGGTGAAGCCCATTTCGCCTTCCATCGCCTTCCACCGCTCCGCCTGCACCGCCGCGTCACCACTCCATTTCGGATCGGGAGCCAGGGTCCACACGCGCACATGTTGGCCTCGTTGCTTCAGCAGCCGCGCCACGGCCAAAGCATCGCCGCCGTTGTTGCCGGGGCCCGCGATGACTTCCACCGGCACGCCTTCAGGAACGAGCAACACCGCGCCTTGGGCTGCGGCCTCTTGCAAGTCGAGCGAAGTGACTTTTCCGGACTGGATGGCCCAGCGCTCCAAGTCGCGCATTTCGTCGGCGGTGAGAACGGGAATCATGGGAACAGCTTAGCTGGAGAAAAGCAGCAATCGGGATTCTGTGATGATCATTGCTCCAGGCTGCTTTGGCCTCGGCCTCATAACAAGTCGCGTTCAAAAAGATAGAAATAAGCCACAGATGAACACAGATTAAATTTCAGGATTTCGGTCCGAGATCGCTTCGCGAGGCGCGTAGCGCCTGCGGGCCAAAGGCCCGCAAACTCAGGCGGCCCGGCGCGGGTCACACCAAGGCGTGAGGCCGTTGCCGGGCCGCCTGAATTTCATCCGCGAAGCTCGCACATGACGGAGCTCTTTGGCTTTTCTTGGCGTTCTTGGCGGTGAATCAGTTTTGGTTGCGGCACCTGGCCGCGCTGAGGCTTCTGTTATTTTTTCGCGATCATTAGCGTCATTCGCGGTTCTAATCTTTATCTTTTTGGGCGCAAATCCCTATCAGACCTCGTTGTTGTGTTCACTTCGCAAGGCGGTAGCCGGTGATGCTCTATCCAACTCAACAACGATGCCCGAAGCATGAGGCCCGAAGCCTTTCACCATTCAGCACAACCGAAAAATCCAGGCTCAACACCCACCGCGACCTTCCGCAAGAAATCTCACGAGATCTTCTGGGGTATCAAGATCTACGATTCGGTAGGGCTTGAAGGTGCCCCGTGTGCTCTGACTGCCGCCGGTGATTCCGAGATCACCGAATTTCGGGGCGGTGGAGGCCTGCTGCACGCGAACCTTTGACCAGTCTGCTTCTAGCTCTTCGGCCACGGCCATGGCCATGGCCATGGCCATGCTGGTGCGAATGCCCTGGCCCATGTCGGATTTATTGGCCCAAATGGTGACAATTCCATCTCCATCAATGCGGAGGAAGGCACTGGGCTCGAAGGCCGATCCGGATTCCATGGATTCGGCCATGCCGAAACGGGTTCGCGGGTTCATGGGCAATGTGAATGCCAGCGAAAGACAGGCGGTGTGTTTTACGAAATCGCGGCGGGTGGAGGTCCATGAGCTTTCCAATCCAGGCCTATAGATTATTTGGAACGACCTGTGAGTTTCTGGCATCCCACTCGCATGCGGGGAGTTTGGGACATGATCAGCCGAAATAAATGGGGGGTCGCGATCCTTCTGGCCCTGGTATGTGGAATCGGATTCGCCTTTCGACCGAATCAATTGGATCGTTCCGAATCCAAACCCCAGCAAGCCGCTACCCTTTCTTCCACGGAGACCCAACCTGTGAGCGATTCCAAAAAACCTTCTCAAGCCGATCTCAAGCAGCGACTCACCGCGATGCAGTTCAAAGTGACGCAGGAGTCGGCCACCGAGCCCGCCTTCCACAACGAATTCTGGGACAACCACCGCGAGGGTTTGTATGTGGATGTGGTAACTGGGGAACCCTTGTTCTCCTCTAAGGACAAGTTCGATTCCGGCTGCGGTTGGCCTAGTTTTTCAAAACCGCTGGAAGCAAAGAAAGTGGTGGAGCACACCGATTCATCCTTTGGCATGGCTCGTACCGAGGTCCGTTCCAAAGGCAGCGATTCGCACTTGGGACACGTTTTTGACGATGGCCCCGGCCCCACACACCTGCGCTATTGCATCAATTCCGCCTCACTAAAATTCATCCCTGTAGAGGATCTCGAGAAGGAAGGCTTCGGAGCCTTGCTTCCGATCTTCGGAAAGACAGCGACCAAGGCCCCGGAAACTCTCGAAACGCCCGTAACCAGCCATGTCGCCACCCTCGCCGGGGGATGTTTTTGGGGGATGCAAGAGCTTATCGGCGTTCAACCCGGTGTGCTCGGCTCCCGCGTGGGCTATACCGGCGGAACCACCGCCAATCCGACCTACGAAATGGTTTGTACCGGTCGGACTGGTCACGCGGAGTCTATCGAAATAACCTTTGACCCGAGCAAGACCAGCTTTGAATCCATCCTTAGGTTCTTCTTCCGAATGCACGATCCCACCACCGTGAATCGTCAGGCCAACGACGTCGGCAGCCAGTACCGTTCGGCCATTTTCTACCATGACGAAGCTCAGCATCAAATCGCTCAAAAGGTGAAGGCCGAGGTAGAGGCCAGCGGCAAATGGCCCAGCAAGCTCGTCACGGAAATTGCTCCGGCGGGAGCTTTTTTCACCGCAGAGGACTACCACCAGGACTACCTGGAAAAACATCCCAACGGGTATCGCTGCCATTACGTGCGGAACTAAAACTCGGGCTTCATTGTTGGCTTCGGATTGTTTCTCCGGTCCAGCCAGGCGAAGCGACACGCAACAACGAAGTCTGAAGCCTGATGCCCGAGGCCAAGGCGGCTTGGAACCATGGCAATCGCAGAATTCGGGGTTCATGCATAAGCCAGGAACCGCCCCGAATTGCGTCTACCCCAGCCGGGCGCGCCCTGCCCCATGAGAGCCTCCCATAAGCCTTGCCATGCTAGTTTTAGACATGCTTACTCACTCATTGATTGCGCACACCGTCCTCGCTCAGGCGCCGGCCCCCAAGACAAAAACGCCCTCGCCCCAAACGCTCGCGGCTCGAACCCTTGTGGACGCTGAGTTGGCCTTCGCCAAACTGGCGGATTCGGAAAGTACGAACGCCGCTTTTCTGAGCGTCCTAGACGCCACTGGAATCCTTTTCCGGCCGGGACCCGTGAATGGGCGAACCTGGCTGAAAACCCAAACGACCGATGCCACCAAGCTGACCTGGTATCCCGCCTTCGTTGAAGTAAGTCAGGCAGGGGATCTCGGCTATTCCACAGGGCCCTACGAATGGAGGCCAGAGGCAGGTTCCACCCAGGTAAGCCAGGGACATTTCGTCTCGGTTTGGGAACGGCACGGGGGCATGTGGAAGCTCATGTTGGATACGGGAATTTCTCATGCGGCGCCCGCTGAAGAAGACCCAATTTTTAGACCCGAAAATTCCAAAAGCGACTTCATCAGCGCATCCACAAGATTGTCCGTGATGACCTTTTCGGCCGAGGCCCTACAAGCCCTCGACCTAGAATTCTCCAGCACCGCAAGCGCTCGGGGTGTACTTTTCGCCTACAGCACCTACCTGGCACCAGAGGCTCGCTTTTATCGCCCCGGTGACAGCCCTACCCATGATGTGGATGCCGTCAAAAGACTGCTTCAAACCAAGCAGGGTAGTGTGTCTTGGTCACCTATGGGGGGTGGAGTGGCCAAGAGCAGCGACCTGGGCTATACCTATGGCCTTTCGGAGTTCAAGCCCAAGACCAAAACCGGAAAACCGCCCGCAGCTGTGGAGATGGCGGCCTTTCTTCATATCTGGAAACGCCAATCTTCGGGCCGCTGGAAATTGATCCTCGACATTGAGAATCCCATTGCACCTTCAAAGGCTAAAGCCCAAAATTAGACTTAGGAGCCGTGCAAAAATAAATTTGTACCCGACCCGGTATAAGCACACTTGAAGGGTTAGATTTCGGACCCACGAACGCCTGAATCCGGAACCTCATGGAGACTCAGGGCAGAATGAGACGTCCCCGGAGTTTCATTGCTGCCGTTGCCACCCCTGACCTTGTCGGTCCCCGCCCTTGTGCTTGTGCAGGCCCCTGCTGATCCCAAAGATCAACCGGGGCCCTGGGCGCGGCTTTTGGAGCGACACCGCTCAGCGCAGGAGCCTTGGCCCGTGTGGCGTCTAATATCGCGCATAGCGCTGGACGATTCGTCCCTTCATTCCGAGCGGCTGCTTCGTCTTTCGTCCAGTGGCGAATTGATCATCGAAATTTTTCCCGCGAAGGAATCCGAAAGCATCTGGCTTGAAAAAGAATGGGGCACTGATGTGGATTGGGTTCTACTGGCGCCCGATGGCAACATCACCACCACCGGAGTCCAGGCGCCGAAAACCGAAATACTCAGCGCCGCCATCGAATCTAAGGGTTGGAAAACCCGCTCAGATCGTTGCACGGAATTCTTGAAAGAGCATCCGGATTCCGGCGAGGCGTGGGGCGAATCCCTGCGAGATGCTGCCTGGCTTTTGCGCTCAGCAGAGGGACGTCTCAAAGCGGACGCGGACCGCCCCCTCCCTTGGTGGATCTGGCAAGCACCCCCGCCAGACCCACTACTGGTGGGCCTCCGCGACAAGGCCCGGGGTGAGTGGATCCGCGCTTTGGAAGGCCTCCGTCCTCAACCGGACTTTTGGCGCTGGCCGAGTCTCGCCGAGACCCTTTCCCTCTCACCGGACGCCCCCCCGCCATCCATGCAGTCGCCACTGAGGTCGGTGCTTGCAGACCTTCAGAAAGAGCTGGGCCGCTCGCCCCAAAGCGGCAGGTTGTGGGCCGCATGGTCTCAGGTCGCACGGCGCATCCCAACCGAGGCAAGCGAATACACACCCACTCTTTTCCGGGTGCCCCAAGGTGAACCCTGGCCACCCCCCGCTGGACAATTGGCGGTGCTCCCTATGTTGAAGGCCCGAGGCGATCTAAGAAGCGTTGTGAGCTGGTGCCGCAATCAATTGCTTGCGCCACCTTCAACCGCCATTTTCACCGAGACGGACTGGCGCAATGAACGGCTTCAGCGCATTCGAGATTGGGGTCTACCAGGCCTTGAGGCCTTGGTGAAACTGAGAGCCGAAGGAGACGGCCGCGTATGGCTGGATGACCTGCATCGGCTTTACGGAAAAGATTGGGAAAAATCGAACCTGCTTGCCTTCTTGCATCGCGTAGACAACGACTGGCTACCCACCTCCTGGGAGCAATTGATCCGCGAGGAAGCGTTGCCGAATCCGCCGCTCCCACCTGCCACCGAAAACAACCATTCACTCAATCTCGCGCTGGATGCCAAGAACGAGAAAGCCCTAAAACTTCGCTGGTTCAATCTTATTTCTTCCCCCGAATTGGAATCGTGGGACCGAAGCGAATTGAGATGGGATTCCCTCACACCCACGACCCTCAAACAGGTGCGAGAAAACTACGGACTGGATGCCAAGCCACGCTGGTTTCTCTTCCAAGGTGATCGCCTGCTGGCCAGCGGAACTTCGGTCCCTGAGCCGCTAGAACTGGCCCAGCGGCTGCGCGCCATCACACCTTCCCGCCTCGAAGTCCTGGATGTTTTTCTGGCGCAAAACCCCGACCAGCGCGAAGCCCGCATCGAGCGCTACGAACTGTTACGGCCCCGCGTGAACCGCTTTCATCCACGCCTGGAATCCCGGTTTCTCAGCGACGTAGAATCGGCGCTGCTTCCGGTTACCCCCGATGGTGATTGGCAGCCGGTGGGCGAAGCTTGGGAGGCGGCCGCAAAACGAGTATTGGCGCGCCTCGAAGTTCACCTACGACATTGGCCTTCAGATATTAAAGCCTGGGAAACCTGGATCACCTGGTCCAACATCCATCCGGAGCGGCCCTTGGCTGCGGCTCTCATGGCACAAGTTGCCGCCTGGGGCCCAAATGGCCTGCCCGATGATGTGGCTTACCTTGGCGCCTTGCAGCTCAAGCAGCGGGGCGAGTGGAAGACACTGCTGGCCTTCACGCAGCCGCGCTGGGATGCCATCACCGCTCAAGCCCAAGCCATTCATCCCAGCCTTTCTGACCTTGATGAAAGCCTTACCGAGCGTTTGGCGCGTTGGCTGACGCTGCTCGAAGAAGGCCATGGTGCCCTTGGCCAGGCCGCCTCAGCCAAACAACTGCGACAGGAATACGAGTCCCTAACTAAGCGAAAAGCGCCACGGACGGGGCGCTGATGCGGGCATCAGGCCTCGGGCATCAGGCATCGTTGTTGATTTTGGATGGAACATCCCACACAGCAGGCATACGAAGCGATCCTCAACAACGAGGCCTGAAGCCCGAAGCCTGTTAAGAATCTCCGGGCTTGAAACCGGGCATCGTCCCCATCAAGGCATCCAGCAGATCCCAGGCTTGGGGGCTGCGTTCAAGGCTGATCCAAGGCTCCGGCCCGGAACTATCGGAGAGCAAAATGAGCACGGGGCCTCCGGGAATCGCCAGGGCCTCCCATCCCTCATCGAGATCTCCTGAGAACACCAGGGCACGGAAGGAGTCTCCTAACTGTAGAGCGGCAGCGATCTCAGCAGCGGCCTCCTGAATCGTGGCCCGATCCACCATCCGCACGTTCCATCGGTTGAGATGATGCCTGAATCCTTCTCCTTCGGGCGCCACCACCAGTACGCGAAGACCTTGCAGGTCTACCTCGGCCGTGGCCTGTTCCGGTTCTCGCCATGGGATCCCGAAACTAAATGTAGAGCCTTCGCCTTCAACGCTCTTCGCCTCAAGATCACCGCCCATGAGCGTTACCAGACGCTTAGAGATGGTGAGCCCCAGGCCACTGCCTCCGAACCTGCGTGTGATGGACGCATCGGCTTGAGTGAATTTCTCGAAAAGTTGTGCGATCTTTTGCTCCTGAATTCCAATCCCAGTGTCCTCCACGGTCGCCGTCAAGCGATGGCCAAACGCATCGAAACCCAGGTGCAGCCTGACGGCGCCACGATCGGTAAACTTCATGGCGTTGCCCACTAAATTCACGAACACCTGCCTGAGGCGCTGGGGGTCTCCCACCATTTTTTGGGGCAGATTGCCATCCACATCCACGGCAAAGGCTAGGCATTTTTGCCCGGCCTGGGCCGCGAATAGATCGCGCACTTCCGTCGCTACTTGCCGCACGTCAAACGTGATTTCCTCAAGCTCCATCTGACCAGCTTCGATCTTGGAGATATCCAAAATATCGTTGAGCAGGGCCATGAGCCCTTTCGCAGATGATCCGACGGTTCCAGCTAATTCGGTTTGATCTTCGTCCAGCGAGGTCTGTTGAAGCAGGTAGTTCATGCCGATGATGGCGTTCATGGGTGTTCGTATTTCGTGACTCATGACGGCGAGAAATTCACTCTTGGCGCGGGAGCCGGCTTCAGCGGCTTCTTTGGCCTTCACTAATTCGGTTTCGATCAGTTTGCGGGAGGTGATGTCACCCATGGAACCCGCGATCCGCGTGGCCCTGCCCCAATTGTTCCAAATGGCTTGTCCGCGGGTTCGGAACCAGCGATATTCCCCGCTGGCAGCCCGCATACGCAGTTCGAAATCGTACCCCCGCCGATGCTTGAGATGCTCGTAGACCGATTGGGTCAGCGGCTCCAGGTCATCGGGATGAATCCACTTGCCCCAGGTCATCACATCCGGCGCAGGGTCCGTAGGCGAGTAGGAAAGTAGTTCTCGCAGTCGACTGGAAAAGTAAACCTCACCCGTGAGTAGATTCACATCCCAAATGCCTTCGTTGGATCCTTTGGACACCAATGCATAGCGTTCCTCACTGGTCCTAAGGGCCTCCTCCGCTCTCTTAAGCAGTGTGAGATCTCGAATGGAGGCCACCCTACGAACAGTCCCATCCTCCGACACAGTCTTGCCCGCCACTTCGGCGGGAAAGGTGCTGCCGTCCTTCCGTAACCCTGTTACCTGGTAGGGCTCTTCGTTCCCCAATCGGACCATATCCATAATCTTTTGGTGATCCTCTTCCTTAGCGAAACTCAGAGTCGGTTTACCGATTAGGTCATCCAAGGTGCCTCCGTACATCCTAGCGAGCACTTGGTTCGCACCGATGAGCAAACCACCTTCGGTCACCAGCACTCCATCTGTGGTGCCTTCGCTAAGGGCCCGAAATCGGTCCTCACTGTCCCTTAGGGCATTCGCACTCCGAATGCGTTCCGTGAGGTCGAATAGGGTTGTGAGCACTGCGGGCTGACCTTCAAAATAAATGATCCGGAAAGAAACCTCCACGACGCGCACTCCATCAGCGGCCCTGATCTCTACCTCCAAGCGGGTCGTTTGCTCGGTCACATCCAGTGCATTCAGGATGCGTATTCGATCCTCGGGGTGGACAAAGAAATTCTGAATTTTTTGACCCATCAGATCACTGGAATTCTGACCCATGAATTCTGCTAACGGACGATTCACGAAAAGGACGGTGCCATCTTTCAATGAGGCGATGACCAGCGGCACGGCCAGTGATTCCGCCGCTACACGAAACCT
>JAYVXV010000233.1:0-4468 GCA_043784905.1 Holophagaceae bacterium
CCCCAACACCCGCTTAAATCATCGCAACCTGAACTGCAAGTTAAGTCGGAAGCGCGCGGCGTGGGGCTGACCGCTGACGGAAGCGGGCGTGAAGCGCCATCCCCTAGCGGCGCGAAGGGCTTCGCCTTTGAAGATGGGCTCACCGGATTCCATCTGAACCAGAATCGGAATGCCATGCTCGTCAATGGTCATCAACAAAACGACGTCGCCTTCCTTGTGCGAGAGCCGCGCCAAAGGCGGGTAGATCGGCTGCACTTGCTGAAGGATGTGAACGGCGGTGACATCCACATCCACCACCGAGCCTAGGCCAATCCTTGGGTCTAGCCCGTTGGTGACGCTTGGCGTGGTTCCAAGGCCAACTTTCGATCCAGCTAAGCCTATTCCGGTCGGCAATGCAGGATCGAAAAGGCCCGCGTGGCTCAAATCCGTGTTGGACAAGATCGAAGGCGTAGCCTCGGGAATGGCGGTCGGGAGAGGAGCGACAATAGGTTCGACATTGGCCGGACGGACGTTGTCACCCTTGGGCCCGGTGGGCGCCGGTTGCACCGCGCTGAGGTGTGCCTCCACAGGTTTGGGTGGTTCATAGAGCAACACATGGCCGATGACTTCTGGTGTCTTTTCGATGAGGGTCGGTGCCACATGGGCCAACAAAACAGCCCCACCCGCGATGAGGCTATATAGCGCAGCGCTCATAAGAAAGCTCAGACGTTTGTCCGTTTCCGGCGCCGCGATGGAATGAACTTGAAGGCCAGGATGTTGGGGCGTGGCAGGCCGAAGGCCGCCCTGATGAAGGAATTGTGTGGACATGGTCGCTCCGGAAAAAAGAAAGGAACGAAGGTCAGAACTCGCAGACCCGGCCGGTATCTGCGCCGCAAAACGCTTCGACCGATTCGGTCTCATGAGTCCCGCGAAGGAAACAGTGCGAAGCCGCTGGACCAGCTTCCACCCTACTTCGATGTCCCAAAGATCGTTGCTAGAGGATCGTTTATCCACGGCGCGGGTCAAGGCATGGCGGACGAAGTTACGAGAGCGCGACGAATGCCCGCCTTCACCACGTCAGCGTCACAAGAAGTGCTGTGTTTTCGGGGCAATTCTGCTCATTGGTCATGGGGGACGATGACAGTGGCCATGGCTCAAATGGTCGTTCGTTCTGAGTTTTGCAGTTGCGCTCAAGGTTAGAGGCTTCAGGCGTCGGGCTTCAGGCGTCGTTGCTGATTTCGGATGGGGCAATTCGTACTCCACGCATACGAAGCGACCCCCAACAACGAAGCCCGAAGCCTGATGTCCTGGTCCTTAAAGCACCATCCGTTGCATAACCTCGTAGCTTCGCAGTGTGGAGCCCAGTTCCTTCAGAAGGCGGGCCCGCAATAGGTTCGTCGTCACCCGGGCGGCCTCGTTGCCGAGATCTGGCGCGTCCTCAGGCGAGCAAGTACGCAGGGTTCTCAAGTGTTCTCGAACGCCGAGCGGAAGGCCATTCGCCGGGTCCACCGAGGTACACGCAGCGCAGAGCCAACCGTGATCATCCGAGAGTATGATGATGGGCTCGCTCCCATCGCCACAGCGTCCGCAGGCCCTGGGATGGGGTAGCACACCGAGGCAATGCAATAACCAGTGTTCGGCGTAGGCAAGGATGGATAGGGCGCGATCGGGCCTGTCTTTCAGGGCCCGACCGCAGGCGCTCAAGAGCCGAAACAGCCGTGCGTCCTCCACGCCTTCTTTAGCCACACGATCAAAAACATCCGCTAGGCAGGCCATGACCAGGTTGGAATCCAGTTGACCGAGGGTCAAAGGCGAATGCTGTAACTCGCAGCGCGTGATGCGCCGCAGCTCCGCGTGTTCCCGCCCAAAAAAACCAACCCGCACCAGGCTCAAAGGTTCAAAAGATGACACCCATTTCGCGCTGGGCTTTTTCGCGCCTTTCGCCAAGCCCACCTTGCGTTCCCCATGTTCGGTGAGAAAGGAAACCACCAGCCCACCATCCTGGAAAGGTGTGGGCCGCAGCACGATGGCCTGCATGGTTTCGATCAAAGAAAGGGCTCCGTGGAAAATTATCCCGCATTTCTTCAACCAAGCGTGGAGGGCATCGCTCTGTTGTGCGAGGGACCATCCTCGGAGGCATTCATGAACACCCCTTTCAAACGATTCGCTCCATTCGCATTCGCCGCCTGCCTGATGGGCCAGACGCCCCAGGCACCCCAACCACCCCATGCCGCGCCAGCAGCTCCCACCGATTCTGACGCTCCCATGGCTGGCAGAGCCTTCAGGCACGCTGGGTTCTTGGCCAAAAAACTAAACCTATCCGACGAGCAAAAGGCTTCCATGAAGGCCATCGCCCAGAAACATAAGGACGAGATGAAGGCCAAGCACCAAGCCGTTCGGGATGCCCGTCAGGCCTTCCACACCACCCTGGCTGACACCAATGCCAAGGAAGCGGACATTCTGGCCGCACACCAAGTCCTGAGCCAGAAATCCCTCGATATGATTCTGGCCGCCCGCGGTCTGCGGCAGGAGATGAGGGCCCAACTCACTCTCGATCAGCAGGTCCAGGCCGACAAACTGCGCGATGAATTCAAAACCCAGCGGCAGGAACGCATGATGCATTTGCGTAAGGGCTTTGGATTGGATGGCTGAGACTGTTTCGCCTCCCCAAAAAACACCACGCGGAGGAGGGTTCCCGTCTCCGCAAGCGAAGCGCGCGGGAGGCTGCATTGCAGCCGTCAAACGGGAGCGGAGAGGCTGAGTGGAACGGAGAAAGACAATCTTTTTCTGATTTTAATTACCGACTTTTCCCCTCGGCTACCCTCCGTTCCTTCCCCGCTGCTTTCCGCGAAATCGCTGTTGTCATTTTTTACGCTGGACTAAGGGCTCACCGCTCAGGACTGTAGAGGAATGCGCGCATTTGCCACCCCTGCCCTTTTCAGCCTCGCCACCATCCTGCTTTACCTTCCTGCCTCGGCCCAAACGCCTTCGGTAGTGCGATACCGGCAATGGGTGGCGGGTCAAGAATTGGGCGGCGCGGAAGACCGCACCAGCATTGAATCTGTGGGCACCAAAATCGAACATCGAGAGTGGATCAACTTCACGCGGCTGGGCATCGAAATTCAACAGGAAATTCAGGAAACAGCCACCCGTGGTGCCGATGGCAGTCTCCATTTCACCTGGCGTACGCTGCTCTCCAAAGAACCCATGGAGGGCGAAGCCACATGGTCCCCATCGAAGCCCAAAGAAATGCGCGTCCAGGCCAAGGGTTTTGAAATCAAGATTATTCCCATGCAGCCCGGCACCGTTTTGTGGCCTGGTGATATCGAAGCCAAACTGAAAGATGCGGCCCGATTTCAGAAGCCGCTGAAGATCACCAGCTACTCGTTTGCCACGCAGCAATGGACAGCCTTGGACCTGAAGCCCACCGGCCCTTCACCGGTGCCAGGATTCCCAGACGCGGTGCGTTTCAAGGGCGAAGAAATGGACGGTGCCAACCGCACCGAAACCGAGGTATGGATTAGCCCCAGCCGAGGAGACCTAAAGCACAGTGGGGAGATGATGGGCCTCAGCCTGGTTCTCCAACGTGCGGAATTGCCGCCACCGACCGGCGGCGGTCACAACGCGGAAGCTTTTTTCGAGCAGAGCCTAAAAGTCATTCCAGAGCATCCCTTTCAGCCCTGGTTGCCCGAAATCACCGTGAGATGGGAGGGCGCCAAGCCCCTCGCCCTACCCGAAGACCCTCAGCAACACCAACTTCGCGAGAACCTCTTTCGCCTTCGCCGCGCCGCGCCGCCGACGCTTGATGAAGCCCGTGAAAAACCCTATACAGGCAAGCCTGCGAAAGACGACGTCCCCTTTCTCGCCGCCACGCCGCTGGTGCAGTTTAATGATCCGGCCTTCGATGGCTTGATCTTCCGAATGCGTTTGGCCCAAGGGGCGAGCCGCTGGGACCTGGCCAAAGCCGTGACCGATTTCGTGTGGGAGTGGATCACCGAAAAGGATTACACCGTGGGCTTCGCTTCGGCGCTCGAAGTCTGTCGAAATCCTCGCGGTGACTGCACTGAGCATGGCGTGCTGACCGTGGCCCTACTAAGAAAGTTAGGGGTTCCAGCCCGGGGCGTGGTGGGTTGGGTGGCCGCCGGGGGAAATCTCGGCCTGCATTTCTGGGTGGAAGTGAAACTCAAACATCGTTGGGTGCCCGTGGACCCCACCTTCGACCAGGTTCCCGCGTCAGCCTTCCGTTTGAAGCTGGGCACCACAGACCTCGCAGATTTGGGTTCCGTGGGCTGGGAAGGCGCGGGCCAGGTTTTCGGCGGGGGAAATTGGATTGTCGAAAAGCCCGAATCGGGTGGGGATATTCGCATCGAGGGCGACGCACTGCGCGCGCCGGATGGCACCCGGCTGCGCTATCCCGGAGGCATCTGGGCCCTCGAAAGCGGGGCGGTGTTCTTAAAGATTAAAGGGCAAGACATCACCGTTTCGGCGC
>JAYVXV010000234.1:0-4451 GCA_043784905.1 Holophagaceae bacterium
GCGGATCGTAGCAATCTCATTGATTTCTCGGCGGGCAAAAGTGACGCGGGCCCCCGCAACGGGATGAGCCAAGCAGGGTGGTTCGCGCAGCTCCGCGAAAGGCATCAGTGGAAGAACGGATGGACGGTTCAGCCGGTCGTGAGGCTCGTCGGCCGCGATTTTAATCCCAATGATCTGGGCTATTTCACGCATCCGGACAACCGCCACGCCGAGGTTTACCTAGAGAAGCAATGGGACCGTACTTGGGGTCGCCTGCGAAATTGGAACTGGAATGCTTACGTGGGCGAAGATCATGATCAGGCCGGGCACCTCACGCACCGGGAATTCAACACCCAGGCCCGCACGGATTTCATCAATTTCTGGTCGGTCTGGGCGGGCGGCGGCCTGAACTTTTCCGCCGAAGACGACCGAGAGTTGCGCACTTTCACTGATCCCGTGAAGAAGTACCTGACGAGGCCTCGAATCCCTTGGGGAAACCTGGGCTTCGACACCGCTGGCAATCGTCCCTGGTATTTCCGGGGCAGCGTGAATCGAAGTTGGAATGAAGGCG
Source organism: Holophagaceae bacterium (assembly GCA_043784905.1). Taxonomy (GTDB): domain Bacteria; phylum Acidobacteriota; class Holophagae; order Holophagales; family Holophagaceae; genus JANXPB01. The sequence continues at coordinate 551 of JAYVXV010000234.1, forward strand.
GACCGAGCACCAACTGGAATGTGTTTCAGATTTTCAAACCGGCTCCGATGTTGGAAATCCAGCTATCAACTTCGTGGGTCCGAGATAGCGGCGAGCGTTCATGGCTGGAGACCACAGGCAGCACCCCGGGTCCGTTGCCGGGGCAGGCGCCCGGCACACCCATCACCGGCCTGCGCCGTCTGGCCGAATTCAATCAGACCCTGAGGGTCGCCTACGCATTCAGCCCCCGATTCACCGTGCAGCTCTTTAGCCAATGGCTAGAGGACAACTGGAATTACCGCGATCTCAAGGCCTACGTGGACGACCACACCCTCATACCCACGAATACCACCGATCCGAGGGCCTTCAGTTTTCGCATCTGGAATCTGAATCTCATCGCCCGTTGGGAATTCAGACCCGGCTCCACCCTTTTCTTCGTCTACACCCACGGCGCTACGACAAGCGATCTCCTGAATGATCGAAGCAGCCTCAGCCCCTACCGGGATCTATCGAGACTCCAGCACCTTCCTTCGGATGACGTGATCCAGATGAAAATCAGCTGGCTGTTCCGCTGAGATCGGGCCGGTCGCGTTGGGAAATAAAAAACTGGAACCACAGATTCCGCAGATGAAATCCAGGCGGTCTGGCGGCGGACTCACGCCTTGGTGCCCAAGGGTATAAAGGGCCCTAACTGAACCGCCAGAATAGCACTGGCGATTCCGTAAGGGTCCCTAATGTGATCCACGCCAGACCGCCTGAATTTGCGGCCGAAGCCGTCCATATTCCATCTGTGTGAATCTGTGTTCATCTGTGGTTCATTTTGTTTTTTTGAACGCGACTTGGTATTAGCGGTGATCCGTTTTTTGGTTGCGGCAACTCGCCGCGCTGAGTGAATCTGCGAAATCTGTGGTTTCTTTTCGTTTTTGAATTCGACTTGGGATCAGGCCGCAAGCCATGCCACCAGCCGTTCCACGTCAACTTCACGGTGCCAGCCGTGGAAGGCAATGCGTAGAAAGCCCTCGCGCACCGAAGCATAGATGCCCTGCTTGTAGCCGCGCAGTAACAGCTCGTTCAGCCCCTCGGCGCCCTTGCCTTGGTGGTGTAAAGCGAGCACCGGACCCAGGCGATCCTCGTCGCTTAGGCCCTTTAAGCGTGTGGCTTCGTTGCGCCACAAGGGCTGGGCCCCAAGACCCGCCAACAACTTTTCCTGCAAACCACGGACGTGATCTTCGATGGCCGGAACGCCCACGCTGTTAATGAGCTTAAGGGATTCCATGAGGCCCGCCGAGGCCAGTACCGAAGGCCCACCGGGTTCCAGGCGCCTTCCGTCGGTAAGCCAGTTGCGGTGGAAATCCGTCGAGGGCCGCGAGAAATTGGCGCCGTCCTCCACGGAGAGCCAGGTGCCACAAGGCGCAAGTCGGGCGCGGAATTCCGTTTCCGTCCACAGGAAACCGAGGCCTTCTGGAGCCAACAATCCCTTGTACCCGCCGGTGGCGAAGGCGCTGACGCCTGTAAGATCGGGCCGGTGGGTTCCCGCGCCTTGGATGCCATCCACCACCAGATGCACACCACGTTCTTTGCAGGCGCTACCCAGCCAGGGAAGGTCGAGTTTCAAACCATCCTGAAAACGCACCCAACTAAGCGCAAGGATGCGCGTGCGATCCGAAATTGCGTCCAGCAGGCGCGTCTCCGCATCGGCGTCCGGGGGTGGTGGGCTCGAGTTCCAGGCCTCGATTCCACCCTTGTGACCTTCCCACAACGGCACCTCTCGGAACGTTACGCCGCGGGGTTCAAGGGCCTTCCAAGGCCACACGTTAGAGGGAAATTCACCTAAAGGTGCCAACACCTCGTCGCCCTCTTTCCAGGGATAACCTTGAGCCACGATTTGCAAGCCCGATGAGGTCGTGGCCGTAAGGCTGATGTCCTCAGGTTTCGCGTCCATGAGCGCGGCGGCTTCGGCCTTCGCCGCTTGCGGAATGCCCAGGAAGTCCTCCTTGAAGCGCAATTCCCAAGGCCGCAGCTCCTTGCCAAGAAAGGCCCGCAAGGCCTCGGCGGTGGCCAGAGGAATGGGTCCTTCGGCGCAGTGCATCACCCAAAGGCGGTCGCCCTCGAAATCAAACCCCAATGGATCCAGTGGCGGCCGCATTAACCCACATCCGAATCCAGCAGCGCCGAAAGGCTCGCCGAAAAGCGATCTTCGATGAGGGACCGCACCGCGTGGGCATACGCCTGAATCTCCCACTGGGCATGGCTTTCCGAGCGCAGGCGAATAAAGTGTGCGACGGCCTGAAGGCTGGTGGTCCAGTAGACTTCCGAGTAGAGCCCCAGGGGTAGCACGCAGCGCGCTTGCTCGCGGCAAACGCCGAGTTCGAGCATCTTTTTGTACTGCGCCACGCTCGTGCGGCAGGCATCAAGATAGGCCTCCATCGCCGCCTGGCGGTCGCCTTCTTCGATCTCCCCCTCGCTGCCTTGCTTGTTCACCTTCGCTTGCTGGCGGAAGGTGGCGGGCACGAAATACTCTTCGTCCGCGAACTCCACATAACGGCCGCTGATTTCATTCCAGGAGCAGTTGTGGACCACCAAGCCGTTGGCCACGAAGTTCGGACACGAAGGATCTTCCATCACTAGATCGAAAACATCCTCAACGCCACAGGGTGTGACGGATACGATTTCATCGAATTTCACACGCAGGTGTAGACCCTTGCGCGGGTTCACTCTAGGGGTGAATTCGCATGGCAATTCAAGAAGCCGGGCCGCGAGGATCGATTCCGACTCGACCGAGCGATGGACGTCCCGATGGCAGGGACCACACAAGCTCACGAGATTGGATTCATCGAAGGCTCTTGATGCGTCCTGGTAGACGGGTATCACGTGATGGGCGTGGAGGCCGCCGCCGCCACCGCACAAACGGCAGTGGAACCCGTGGTGACGATGGACGCCTTTCGCCACCGAGGCAGTCCATACATCAACTTCATCCCGGAAAGAGCGTTCCACCCCACCGCGCCAGAAATTGGAGGCTTCGCCTTTCCGACCCTCCGGCCCCTTGCGCCCAAGGGTGTGGGGAAGTCGGTAACGTTTGCCTTGGTTCCAGGGGACCAGGCCCGCCTCAAACGTTGTGTTCAGCTTGTTGAAGGGGACATTTAATTGGTAGCACCACTTCTTGACAGATTCAGGGGAACAGCCGCATTCCTCTGCCATGTTCTGAATCGTTTTTCCCTCCTTGTAGGAAGTTTTCAGATAGTCCGGGTCCCGGTAGCGGCCATCACCTGCAACAGAAAGGCCGTTCACTGCGAGTTTGTGGAAGGCGGCTTTGAAATCGCGTGGATCGTTCACACAAGCGTCCAGGCGCTGCCAGCCTTGCTCGGTCCACAAACGATGATCGCCAGTGCACTTGATCGCGTAGCCCGTGGAAGTGCGCACTTCAAAGACCTCCTTCTCGCCCTGGTAAAGCACCTCGCGGATCCGATTGGTGATGAGCTGCCCAGTACCTTCATCCAGGCAACGGACCTGACGCTTCATGAGCCGTGTCTTGTAATCCTGGCGGCCTGACTTGCACCAAACAGAGTGATTGCCTTCCGTCCACAGTTCGTAGAGCTTGGCGATCGTCACTTTCTCTGTTCCATTTTTCGTGCCGTGGACTTTCTCGAAATGGATTTCCGTATCTCCCGCAAGGCAGCCCACCTGATGCTTCATCCACTGCCGGAACACAAAGATCGGCGCCTTCACATGGAACTGCACGTAGGCGTGGCGGAAGGGCGAGGTGTGTTCGTGGGTGGCCAGATACTTGATGAGTTTCTTGTCGCCTTCTTCAAAGGTCTCTTTGCGTTTGCCAAAACTCACTCTCGCCGCGTTCACCACAGACAGGTCTGAACCCATCGCGTCCACCAGCCGGACGAAGCCCTTATCGAGGACCGTGATTTCT
>JAYVXV010000235.1:0-4442 GCA_043784905.1 Holophagaceae bacterium
GCCGCGCTGGTCTTCACCAAGACCAAGGCCGAAACCGAAGAAGTCGCCGAAGCCCTTACCCAAGCAGGCCTCAGCGCGGCGTTCCTCCACGGCGATCTGGTCCAGGCGTCCCGAACGCGCATTCTTGGCCAATTCAAAGCTGGAAAGCTCCACGTATTGGTGGCGACGGATGTGGCCGCCCGCGGCCTCGACATCGGCGGTTTGCCGCTGGTCGTACATTTGGGAATTCCCCATCAATTGGAGAACTATATCCATCGCAGTGGCCGCACAGGCCGCGCTGGCGCCAAGGGTACGTCCATGTCCCTGGTGGCCTGGAAAGAATCCCGCATCCTCACCGCCTGGGCCCGTCGCGGCGGCCTGACCATCGAATGGCGACCCATCCCCCAACAAGCGGATCTGCGTGCCGCTGCGGCCACGCGCCTGGTCGAGAAACTCAGTGCGGCCGATACCATCGCCCACCGCGTCGAGGCCGAAACGCTGCTCGCGAAATACGCGCCCGCCGATCTGGTGGCCAAGCTCCTGGGTTTCGTGGAACGGGAAGAGGCCGTGGGCTTCGACATTCCCGAAGAGCCCGCCCGGGACAAGCCCTACTTTAAAAAAGAAGGCGCCAATCGCCCCTTTGAAAAACGCCCCTTTGAAAAGAAACCGTTCGAGAAAAAGCCCTTCGAAAAACGGCCCTACGAAAACAAACCGTTTGAGAAAAAACCCTTCGAGAAAAAATCATTCGATGCCAAGGATTCGGGCGGATTCAAACCCCGCAAAAAAGGATGAGGTACGAGGTATGAGGTACGAGGCAACCTGATCTTTTCCTCATACCTCATACCTCACCCCTCACCACTTCCTCATACCTCACCACCTCACCACCTCATTGCTCTTTAGGCACTTCCATTTTCGTGAAATCCACGGATTCGGTGGGCTGATCTTTGGGTAGATTCTGGCCCCACACCTTGATGTCGGGTGACATTGAGTGGGCCTTGGCTTTGGCTTCGACGATTCTCTTGATGGCCTCGGCGTCGGTGGATTCCTTAGGCGCAGTGCCGGGTTTGAAGGCTAGGTGAAGCACCTTATCGGTGGTGGAGCCACTGGCCAGTAGCCCCGTAAATCGATCAATGTCCGCCCATTCCATCCCGGCGGGAGCCTTGAAATCTTCACGCGGGGTGCTGGGCAGCGCGGTCTTCATGAAATCTACCCAAATGGGCACCGCAACCTTACCGCCGTCGGCACCGCGAAAAATGGTTTTCTTGGTGTCCAGGCCCACCCACACGCCACACGCGATGCGCGTGGAAAAACCCAAAAACCAAGCGTCCGTATGATCGTTAGTGGTGCCAGTCTTGCCCGCCACCGGCCAGTTCAATTCGTTGGTGCGCGATCCGGTGCCTTGGGTTGCCACACCTTGAAGGCATTGGATGATCTGGAAAGCAACAGCTGAATCAATGACCTGATCGCCGGGGGCGCCTTCAAAAGATTCCAATTCTTTCCCGGTGCGGTCCACGATGCGCTTGATAAAAAAGGGCTGGGGACATAGCGTGCCGCCGTTGCCGACGGTGGCGTAGGCTCGGGTCATCTCGCGTAAGTTCAGATCCGCAGCGCCGAGCGCAAGGCTCGGATAGGCGGGGATGGTGCTTTGGATGCCCACTTTCTTCGCAAAGGTAATGACATTGTTGATACCCGTGGCTTCGAGCGTCCGCACCGCCGCCACGTTTCGACTGTCCCGGATGGCTTCCCAAATGGGAATGGGGCCCCAAAAATCGCGCTCATAGTTGTTCGGTTCGTAGGCCTTGGCGCCGGGGGCCGAAGGTGTGGCGGTGGTAACGCCATCTGGCGAAGTGTGCACGGCGAAATGTTGGGCATCCACGAATTTCGTGGGGATATCTTCCACCATGGAAGCGGGTGTGCTACCCCGCTCAAAAGCGGTGCCGTAGACGAAGGCCTTCATGCTCGATCCCACTTGTCGCTGGGCCTGAAGGGCGCGATCAAACTTGGAACGATTGAAGTCATAGCCACCGACCATGGCGCGGATCTCACCACTCTTGGGGTCAATGGCCATCAGCGCCGCCTCTACTTCGGGCTCCTGGTCCAATTCGATTTTTACGGGGAGCCCATCCTGCTCTTCTTTGATGAGAAAGCGCGGGCTCGCACCCCGAGCAAGGGTTTTCTCAATGCCCTTCCCCGCCCAGGCGAAGGCCGAGGCCGGTACGTCCAGCGTGGCTCGAGCGATGCGTACCGTCGCGGTGCCATTCTTCCATCCGAGAATCACCCCGCGCACCGCATCACCGGATTCAAAATAGCGATTCCAGCCTGCCAATTTCACCGTTTCAGGATCGTTGACAAAGACCACGGCGTCTTTCCGAAATCCTCTCCGCCGGTCCACATTGCGTAGACCTTTGTGAACGGCTTCGTTGGCCGCTGCCTGCCACACAGCGTCAATGGTGGTGGTGACCTCCAGGCCGCCGTTGAGCACCGCTTCTCGACCATATTTTTCGTAGAGGTATTTGCGGACTTCTTCCACGACGTAAGGCGCGACCTGCTCCTCCTGCGCGTTTTCCCTTGCCAGGCGGATGGGCCTAAGTTGCAAGGCGTCAGCATCGGCGCTCTTGAGATACCCCTCGGTAACCATGCGCCGCAATACGTGATCGCGCCGCACCTTGGCGGCGGCTCGCGCCTTGGGATCAGGGTTGTAGGGGTTGTACCAGTTAGGATTTTGGACCAGTCCCGCCAACAACGCGGCCTCCTCCGGAAGCAGCTGGGGCGCGCTTTTACCAAAGTAATACTGGGACGCGGATTCAATGCCGTATCGCCCGCCGCCGAAATAAACTTCATTGGCGTACATCTCCAGGATCTGTTTTTTCGAGTAGGCCTTTTCAAGTTTGATGGCGAGAATCATCTCCTTCATCTTCCGATCCAGCTGCTTCTGGCGCTTGGCGGTGACGGTGCGGACCAACTGCATGGTGAGCGTGCTGGCGCCTTCCTTGCGCCGTCCGCCGGACTTGAGAAAATTCCATCCCGCCCGCACGAAGCCTTTGGGGTCCACGCCGCGATGATGCAGAAAATCCGCGTCCTCGGTGGCGATGAGGCCACCGATGAAGGCCCTTGGAATGTCGCCGTAAGGAATGACCACGCGGTGTTCTTCAGCGAAAACACCGATAACATCCCCGTTGCGGTCGAGCACTTTCGTGATGGTCTTGGGCACTCGAAGAGCGAAGTAGGTCAGGTAGCTATCGGCCTCCCGCGACCACACGGACCAAAGGATTGCGAAGCCGATGCTACCTGCGACAGCCAGGGCCAGGGATGCCCAGAGACAGAAGCGGAGGATCGGATGTTTTTTCGAGGTGGGGAGCTTTGGTTTGATGGGCGTCGGAGTCATGACCTAAGAGTAGCGGTATGCTCCCATTCATGTCCCCCACCGTGGCCCTCATCGCAAAAGCCAAATCCCCGCTGCTGCCCAAAGCTCTGGCCGAAGTGGCGCCTTGTTTCCTCGAACGAAATTGGTCGTTTGTGGCCGATCCGACCCTGGAAGGCCCCTGGCTCGAGGCCGATCTTGACCCTGGACTGCTGCGCCTCCAAGAGGGTCTGGAAGGTACGGATGGAAATCCTGAACTGGGACTGGTCCTGGGCGGCGATGGAACGCTACTTTCTGCCGCCAGGCGCGTGGGGCTTCGCGGTGCGAAGTTGCTGGGCATCAATCTCGGTTCTCTCGGATTCCTGACCTCCCATTCGGCCCCGGACGCCAAAAGGGCCGTGGAGGCTTTTTTCGCCGGCGAATTGGAAGATGATCGCCGCATGATGCTGCACGCGGAATTATGGCGCGCGGGCGCAAAAATCGTGGAGGCGGAAATCCTGAACGATGCGGTACTCGCCAAAGGCGCTCTGGCCCGCATCATGGATCTGCATCTTTCTGTGAATGGCCAAGAAGCAGCGCTCATCAAGGCTGATGGACTTATCATTGCCACGCCCACGGGATCCACTGCCTACGCGCTGTCAGCCGGTGGTCCCATCCTGCATCCGGCCTTGGATGCCCTGGTCATCGCGCCTATTTGTCCCCACAGCCTGAACCTGCGCCCGCTCGTGGTGGACTCAGGGATGCGCGTCATCATCACCGTGGGCGAAACCGAAGATGCCCATCTCACCCTCGATGGACAGATCGGCCAACCCGTCCAACAAGGCGACCGCGTGGAGCTGAGCCGTAGCGCCCACACCATCACCTTGCTACGCAGCCCAGCGCTACCCTACTTTCAGCTCCTGCAACAGAAATTGCATTGGGCAGACAGATGAATATCAGTCTTGAGTCCTGAGTCCTGGGTCCTGAGTCCTGAGGCAATCTGGAAGCGCCTATGGCGCGCCTTGAAAACGTCGCGGCCTCTGGCCGCATCCGCATTGAACCCCAGGACTCAAGACCCACGACCCAGGTCGGTTTCAGCGCAATTTCAGCGAGGCCAGCGCGA
>JAYVXV010000236.1:0-4411 GCA_043784905.1 Holophagaceae bacterium
CCGAGTGTCATCAGGTGATCGCCCCCGAGCATGAGGGTTCTCGTGCCTCGGGCAATCCAAGACGCGATGGTTTCCTGCACCGTCAACAAAGCGTCTTCAAGGCTGAAAGGCCGCGTAGGGATGTTGCCGCCATCCACCCAATCCAGCGCGGCGAATCCACGGGGAATCTCATCGGTATCGTTGTTCTGAAGACGCAGGGGCATGGGCAGACGCCCCAACCCCATGGAAGCGGAACGCAGCGCCCACGGGCCTAGGCGTGCACCGGGCCGATTCAGCACGCCCCCATCGAAGGGTGCGCCGAGTACCACACCAGGGACTCCAAACGGAATCAAACCGGGATCGAGTTGCAGCGGCAGACCCAGAAAGGGCGTGAGGCCCGTTCGCAGGCCTTGGAGCAGGAGATCAGGGGTCATCATTTCCTCAGTTCTTAGGCGGCGCTCTTAGCCCGCACTCTGCACTTGCACGCGATGAAAGAAGCCTTCAGGCCTCAGGCTTCGTTGTTGGTGCTTGTCCCATTTGAGATGTCATCAGCAACGACGCCCGATGTCTGATGCCTGAAGGCAAAATAGGCCCGGAGCCATCGCAAATGGAGCATGCGGGCTTAGGCGGCGCGAGATGGGTACGGATGGATTGGAGCCAGGTTTCCTCATCCCCGACGGCTTGTATCGCGGCGCCAGGATGGATGGTGATGTTGGTTTGTTGGACGCGGCAGAGCCTTTGAATGTGAGGCGGCAGCGATTCATCGCCGGTCCAGGAATAGTGCGCGTCGGGGCTTTCGAGACGCAGGGGCAATACGGAAAGTCCCATGCGAAAGGCCGCGCGCAGGCCGCCTTCGTAAATCGGCGCCAGCTTTTCGCCCCTGGTGGTAGTGCCTTCGGGGAACAACAAAAAAGGCGCGCCTGTCCGCCAGTGGCGAGTGATTTCCAGCAACGCGGCGGCGCGGCTTACAGGATCTTCCCGATTCACAAAACGCAGCCCCGCCCGGCGCGCATGGAGGCCCAGCAAGGGATAGTGGGCCACCTCGGATTTGGCCAACGTGCCCATGGGCCGCTGGGCCAGGAGCACCGGCGCGTCCAGCCAGCTCAGGTGATTGGAAATCCAGAGTTGTGCGCCTTGAGGAATGGGAGCACTGAGATTCACCTTCACTCGCAGGGCACGCAATAGATTCCTGGACCAACGGTTAAGCACCAGGCTGGGTGCTTCGGCGCGGCCCAGGCGCGGCAGAATGTACGCCGTGGAGCCCAAGGCATCGGCCCAGGTGAGTAGCGTGCGAGGATGCCAAGGATGGGACAGGTCCGATAGATTTCGTGTGGGCTCGTTCAGTGCCCATGAGGCAGGAGAAAGGCTTCCCGCTTCGCTCACGACACCAACCGAAGGCGGGTGTAGCGGGATCTCGCGCGGTCGAGATCCTCCTTGTTGATGGCGGACCAAAGGCGGTGATCACCGCGATGGTAATAGTCGTCCACTTCGCGCACGACCCGCGCTCCCAGTGCGTGGTGAACGCTGCGAGCATCGCCGTTACCAGGCTCCACCAGGAAGCGACACTCCTCCATGTTTTCTTCAATGAGCTTGCCCAGCATGGCGCGGATGAGCAGGTAGTTGACCTTGCCTTTTTGATAGTCGGGATGCACGGCGAGGGTGGCGCAGTAGGCAATCTTGCGGTTGGGAAAGTTCAGCACGTAGCCCACCGGACGCTCGCCATCGAGCGCGATGAAGCACCATTCTGGATACAGCTCCGTGCATAGCCGCAGGTAGTAAGGGCAGAGCTGACCCTTGGCATCCGCGCCCCAGATTTCACCTTCCAGGCGGCGCAGGTGCCAGAAGTCGTCGCTTAACAAGGCGCGGACGACATAACGGGGAGATTGGATTTCGAGCGGGATTCCGGTTGGGATAGCGAGCATGGGTACACCTCTGGGCTCCCAGCATCAAAGGCGGCTGTGAAAGTAGGGTGTCCGGCAAGTAGCATTGGTGCTGATTTTTGGGAACGCGCTTGTAACTCGCCTTATCCGGATTTGCATTTAAAAGAACAGAAGCCACAGATGAACACAGATAAAAGCGGATTCACACAGATGAAACCACCTTGCCTTTCACTCCTTCTGGCGCGACATCTGACACCCGTCATGTGCCAGCTTCGCGGATGAAATTCAGGTGGCCCGGCGACGGCCTCACGCCTTGGTGTGATCCGCGCCGGGCCGCCTGAATTTGCGGGCCTTCAGCCCGCAGGCGCTACGCGCCTCGCGAAGCGATTTCGGGCCGGAATCATGAGCGATGGAGCTTCGTGCTTTCTTGGTGTTCCTCGTGCCTTCGTGGTGATTTTTTTTGATCGCACTTGGTATCAGAACGGATTCGAGAATTTTGGATCAGACAGAAAGGTGTTGTCGGTCAGGGTGTTCAAAAGAGCCAGCAGCGCGGCCTTTTCCTCGGCCGTCAGGTTCAGACGTTGGGGAGGGCCCGTGGGACCACCGGCGCGCAGGCGGGGACTCAGGTTGGGGCTGTCCTGGACCCCGGAGTTGTAATGTTCGATGACCGCGTCGAGGTTGGCGAAGCGGCCGTCGTGCATGAAGGGTGCGCGGGCGGCCACGTTGCGCAAAGAGGGCACTTTGAACCGACCGCCTCCAGCACCCACATCCGTCACCGTGGCGTCCAGGCCGTTGTTCTCGGTGTTCGCAGCTATTTGGGCCGCCGTGCCGTGGCATTGATTGCAGTTAAGGGTTCGGCCGATGCCGCCAGGAGGGCCGCCGGGAGGGCCGAAGAGCTGGAGCCCTTGCAATTCTTGCGGGGTGAAGACGGCGGCGAAATTTGGGGGATTGCCTGGCGCGACTTTAAACGCCTGATCGTATTTCGACTGGTAGGACACCAGGGATCGCACGAACTGGGCAAGGGCCTTGGCCACGCGATCCTGCGTGACGGTGGTGCTCCCAAAGGCCGCCTGGAAAAGCGGTGGGTAATAGGTGAGGCCCGACAGCTTAGTCTCCAACTGCGGCAGCGTCATGCCCATTTCTACGGAGTTCTGGATGGGTTGAAGCACTTGGTCTTCTAGGGTCGCCGCCCGTTCATCCCAGAAAAAACGGCCGCGGGCGTAATACTTTGCATTCGTCAAACCCATGGCGTGGCGGGCCGTATTCCCACCCTGGAAGCCCGTGCTCAGGCGACCGGGGTCCGCGAACCCGTGGGACTGTTGGTGGCAACTTGCGCAGGACACCGAATCGTTCGCCGAAAGGCGCTTGTCGTAGAACAGCACGCGGCCAAGGGTGGCCCCGGAATTGGTGATGGGATTGTTGATCGGCGTATTGTCCGCACCGGCCACGCTGGGCCCGTTGCCTTGCGGTGGGCCCTGCAAGGGGTTCGAGTAGTGCGCGGGTAGATTCGTCACCGCGTAGGCCACGTAGTCATAGGGAACTGCGGGGAGGTTGGGGCCATTGACCCCTGGGGTGCCCGTGGCTCCGCCGCCCGCACCGGTCCCCGCAATGGTGCCGGAGTTGGACCCCGAACCGCAGGTCACAAGCCCCGCGAACATGGCGAGGGAAAGCAGCAGAGTCGCGGCCTGTCGCTGCATGGGAACCTCCTGTGGATGGGCCGGCCAAAGGGAGGTCGCCACGAAGGAGAGCATGCGATGGGAGGGGGCTCAGTTCACGTACCTCACGGGAAAGGCAGAGGATTGGGGGTGAGCCTTCTGTAACGTCGCCAAGTGGTCAGAGGCCCCGGTCCACATCGCGTCCACCGAGACCCAGGCGCTCCTTTAATTTGGGGGTAGTGCCGCGGCTGGCTTCCAGTTCCAGGCCTCCACTGAGCCGCACCATCACGCGGCCATTGAGGGCCGGACGCAGGCCCAGGATGGCTTCAGGGCGGAGCAGCAAATGGCGCTGAATGCGCATGAGGCCCGCGTGAGGGAAATGGGCCTCCACTTCACCGAGGCTGCGCCATAAAGTTTTGTGGCGTTCCCCTGCGAAGGCCCAGACGATCTCGTCTTTCACCTCGAAGTGGGTGGTGCGGGCCAGCTCCATAAAGATCAGCCCCTCGCCCGCCTGGATGGGGTATCGCGTGCTGCGTTTTTCGGGGGTCGCGCTGAGGGTCAGTTTGCGTCGCACCCGGTCCAAGGCGCGCACCAAACGCTCGGTGGTGACCGGCTTCAACAAAAAATCCTGGGCCTCGATGTCAAAGGCTTCTATGGCGTGATCCGCATGGGCAGTCACGAAGACCACCGGCAGGCTTGCATCCAGGCTCTTCGCCAAGCTAAGGCCGTCCAAGCCCGGCATCTGTACGTCCAGAAACAAGGCATCCGCAAGGCCGCCCGCCTCTAGCCAATCGCGAAGCGTGGTTCCATCCGGGCACTGGGCGACGACCTGACACCCGCAATCCTCCAACAGCCGCGCCAAGCGTTTGAGGTTCAGAGGTTCGTCCTCGGCCAAGG
>JAYVXV010000237.1:0-4406 GCA_043784905.1 Holophagaceae bacterium
CTGAGGCGCCCCCGTTGCGGGATGGGGAGATCTTGGCTCCACCCTCCAACCGAAAAAAGGAGAGCCAACATGATCTTAACTTCGCCCTGTCGCCAACGAGTATTTTTCATCATTTACCTTTCAGTGATCCAAGGAACTGGATGGCACCTTCAATGTGAGGCTGGCAGAACCGTCACCACTGCCGTTGGCCTTCTCGTATCCACGCGAATGGGGAATAACTCGTCCGGGAGCATCGTGAAGTTTGCCGGGAGAACTCCATTGGCCAGATTCCCGCGAGCTGTGGCTACAAAGTCATTCGTCCAGGCCGCGCCAGTCCAATCACTGTACTCCAGGACATTTTTACTCGTGTTCTGGATCTTGAACTGGTTGCGGGCGAAAGCGTCGTGGCGGCCAATCTTGTAGATCTTGACGAACAGAAAGTACTTTCCAGAGGGGAGAATCTTCTTCCCCTGAAAATCATCAGCCTTGTAATTCCCGGGCGCATTTGAACCCGGGATCAAGGGCGCCGGGTCCTCCACTTCACCATCCCAAGTGAGGAAACGCTGGAATCCCCATGGGAGGCGGTTCGAATCGGTTTGCGGGGTAAGCATAGAAGCAGGCACATCAAACTGGCTGGCGGAAGTAACATCGGTGGTCGTGGGATTCCATTGTTGGAGCGTCTTCCTTCCCCACGCCACCTTGAGAGGGAAGCCCATCAGGTTCTGATAGCCGTAATCAAAGGGAGGCCTATTCCCTTTGAACGGATTGATATCTGGGGTGGTGGTGCTTTTTGGGCCGCCCGGCGGCAAAATGGGGGAGGTCGGGAAATCATCCCAAACCGTGAGGTCGCTCTCCGAAAGATCACCGGGAGCAGGGGCCTTGTCCGAGGGTTTCCCCAACTTGATGTTCTTCTGCCATGTGGAAACTTGGGAGAACTGGTCCGCCGGGATGGCGTAGACCTCCACCCGGTGGTCTTCCTGGCGATTGGTGTCGAAACCGATGCGAAGGTAAGCCCCCAGGTTCCCGCTGAACCAGGGGAGGGGTTCACTGGCGAAATCCACCTGGTTTGGATTCATGCGCCTAGGCACCGCCGCGAAACGCGCCAGCATCGGCGGGAGCGCCTCGGAAACCTGCTCGTAGAACACCGCGTTCCAGGCCCCGGCACGGTCCAGCAGTTCCGCTCCGGGAGGTTCGTCGTGAGCTGGGTCCTTTACCAACATGGGATTGATGTCCACCGCTTCCCAGCTCCGCTCGTCGCGGTACCCCTGGATCGTCTCCCCTACGATGTTCTGGAGCTTGAGGGTATAGGTGGAATTCTGATAAGGATGAACCAGGTAGAGATCCCCCGGGAAGATCCGCCCTTCGGGCTTTCCGCCCACTGGAGACGATCCACTGGTGGCGTCCGAAATCATGTCCAGAAGGGCTTTCTGCGGGAAATCCCGGTTGGGAAAGCCCAGTCCCCCGCCATGCGAGCCCCAATGCTGGTCAAAGGCCTTGCCAGTGTAAGCCTTGTTGGGCACCCAGAGGGTTCCCCCCAAATTGAGGTTCCTCCAATCCAGGTTCATGATCCCGGAAGAGTACGACAGCCACTGCCCCTTGACCAGGATGCCCAGGCCGTTTCCGTGGGAGATGGCCGGAGAACCTGGCAAGGTAGGCGCTTTGGAGGTGTAAACCAGGTTTTGCCCGAGCCCCGAGGAAAAATAGACGGCTTTGGGATTGAGCCCGAAAGGGAGTGAGGTACTGAATTCGTTTTCACCCGCCTTCAGTTGAACCTGTTCCGCATCCGTCAACCCCCGGGCGGTAATCCAGGATTTGACATCCTCGGTATCCAGGCCAGGCATGAAAAAAGCACGATTGGAGGAAATGATGCCATCCAGGTAGCCTTCGATTGAAGTTATCTGGAGAGAATCATTAATTTTTGTAGCACTATTACTATCACTAGAAAAATAGCCATAAATGGTCCCATTGGTCCAATCCGGGTTGGTCACTATGGTTCCGGGTGGATTAGTGCCAATCATGGCGAAGGCCTTGTTCCAATCCGGGTAATCCCGACCGCCGCCACCGAGGGTCCAAGCGCTCTTGTCGTGCCACCATTCCACCCCTTCCCACCAACCGTGACGAATGTTGGCGATGTGGGCCGGGGCGCTGTTGTCCTGAATCAGGTGCGCCATAAGCCCGAAGTACTGATAGATGCGTTTAGCGCTAATCTTTGGAAAGGCTTCAGTGCGAATCCCCGTAAAGGATCGCCCCCACTCCTCCAACCCGTTTTCATAAGGTTCCTTGATGGGTGCCCAACCACCCAAGTTTTTATCATAGGAGAACTCGAAGGTGCTGGTGCAGAGCGCTTCCGCCTGGAGGGCGCGGATCCACCAGCGGTAGAAGGGGCCTCCGTTGAAGTTGATGGGAGCCCAGTAGCCCTTCGGATGGGTGGGATCGGGATCGGTGGTGGGATCGGCGGAGTGATCATCAGGATCCCAGCGCTCGTTGTTCCAGAGCACGTTGCCATGGGCGTTGGCGTCATTGTTCAGCCATCCACAAGCATCCGACAGAGTGCCCCGGAAGCGGTCCACTTCAGCGCTGGTCTCGGGGTACTGGTGCTTGACCAAGTTCATGGCGAATTCGGAGATTTTGCTATGGGGAGAGTTCGTTGCTGCCAATTTCGTCTTCCAGGCCAGGACCGGAAGGCCCGAGGCCAGGATCAGAAGAATTCCGGTCAGGCCCCGCCGGGGCCTCGGCTTACAGATCTTCCACATGGTGGATGTCTCCCGCTACTTCACAAACATAGACTTGGCCTCTCCAGATTTTAAATTTATCGTCAGACCATCGCTCCATGCCTAATTTTATGTCATAAAATTTTATTCCTTTATTCCCGGGTCTTTCCCCTATGCTTATTTCTAGTCTTTTCTCCTCTTTCTTCTGCTCGAATTCCAAGGGTTTCAGTTTCAAGTGTCCCGCATAAATAGCTAGTTCCCAAGCGGTGCCTATCTCAAAGCCTGCAAAAGTTCCCATGGGGCCGATGTTCGTATGGGGGCGGTAGAGCCTTCGGAAGAGCGCCTCCAGTTCTTTTTCAAGCTTGCGGTCCCTATCGTCACAAACCCCTTTGCCGTAACGGACGGCGTGCCACAGGCCATTGAAGATCCCTGAATGCCGCGTCAGGACAAGCATTTGACTCCAATCCCAAGGTTGGTCCGAGAAAATGATCTTTAGATCGCCCTCCACGGCCCTAAGGATCATGGCGTAGCTCTTGGGGCCGACATAGGGGTCATTGAAAAATCCCTCCACGCCCCTTCTCGCGCCGACCCAGCCCGCACGGGTGCCGGGAAAGCGGAGGGCCGCGTCAATGCCCTCGGCCAGGACCGTATCAACATCCTTCTCCTTGGCGTTCATCACCGACCAGTTGCGTTGGGTAGCCAATATGGCACCGCCGTCTCCGGCCATCGCCAGTTCGATGGCCGCGTCCTGGTGCTGGGGCGGGATGCGCAAGGATTGGAAGAAAGCACCTTCGCCAGCACCCTTCCCTTGGGCGATGGCTTCTTTGCGGGTATTTTTGTAACGATTCAGGGCATCGGGGCCGAAATCGGAGATGCTCGCGTCGGGGTATTTTCCGGGATGATCAATGATCTCTTTGGCGGTTTCCATGTCGCCGAGCTGGCCCAGAGCCCTGGCGGCGTAGACCTGAGTGTTACGGCTCCCCAACAGGCTGCGGAGTGTGGCTCTCACCTCTGGATCAATGGGTGCGGGGGCCTGGGTGGGGGCGGCCTGGCCTTGGGTTGTGGGCGTTCCTTCCTTAACGGGTGCGCCATGGAAGCCCATCAGGCGGATGGCGTGCTCGAAGATCACCTGGTCGAAGGGTTTCATGGCCGCTTGGCCCATCACGGGGGCAAGGGCCTTGGCGACCCCCGCCACGAGAGAAATGCCCGTCTTTCCTTGGGGCGCGATGTAGGGTTGGATCTCTTCGATCTTTGCCCCGGCTTTGCCCTCTTTCACGGGCGGCGGTATCACCCCATCATTGATCCCCGCAGCTTTGCCGGTCGCCAATTCCACCATCGCCTGGTAAAGCGCCTGAGCCGCGTCCGGCTCCTGTCGTCGCGCCATCAGCGCATCCACCGCCTTGGTGGCGTCGCTCCCCTGCTCCTTCAGCACCTGGGCCTTGAGAAGCTGGGCCTTGTCCGTGCGCGTATCCACCTTGGACGAAGGTTTCGCGGGATCCCCCCACACCAGCACCGGCTCCTGGGTGAGGGTGGCCGTGAGGTCGTAAGGCCCTACCCACACCGCTGGTAGACGGGCATGGCCCGGATTCGTGGAGGTCGCCACGAATAGGCCAACCAGGGAATTTAACAACGATCTTCGGAACATTATCCCTCCCACCAAAATGACTACGAATGACAAACCTACAATCCAGTTTCGTTTCATGGGTTCAGACCTCC
>JAYVXV010000238.1:0-4392 GCA_043784905.1 Holophagaceae bacterium
TCAACATGGAGGGCCCGGCCTTCAGCACCCGCGCTGAATCGCGATTACATCAGGCCTGGGGTGCCGACTACGTGGGCATGACCCAAGCCACCGAGGCCAAGCTGGCCCGCGAAGCCGAGCTGGTCTATGCCACCCTCGCGCTCGTCACTGATTACGACGCCTGGCGTATTCATGATGAAGGCGCTGACGCGGCTGACATCATGGCGGTCATGGCGGCCAACGTGGCCAAAGCCCAAGACCTTCTGCGCAGCGTGGTCAAGCATTTGGCCGGTGGCCCACCGGTGGATGATCCCGCTCGCCACGCCCTCGCCACCGCGCTCATCACGCAGCCCGCCCGCGTCCCCGAGACCACCAAAAAACGACTGAGACTTCTCGTCGGAAAATACGGGTACTGAAAAATCAGGACCACACGATTTCGTAGTTGTGACGGTAGTAAGGATCCCCTGGCTTTTCGGGGAGGATGCGGACCTTCACCTTGTCGGCGCCACAGCGCTCGAGGGCGCGTGTGACCACAGAGGGAATCAGAATGTCGTGCCAGCCGGGGTAGGGCACAAAGGCCCAGAGGTCCATCACTGCGTGCTCTTTCTCGACTTCCAACAAGCGGACCACGCCACCTTTGTGGTAGTGATGGAAGAGGCGGGGCAGGGCTTCGACGGCGAGGCCGGGATCGAGCGCCCGCTGGATCCAGGGGTGCGCATGCTCCAACAATTGGTCCGCGAGGCTGGCGCCTCGGGACCTCCGGCTTTGGGCCGACGCGAAGGCCTTGACCCAGGACGTAATGGCTTCGATGGGTACCCACTCTGGTAGCTCTAGGTCCGCTTCGGCCAAGGCCCGAGTTTCGGGATCCAAGTTGACGATGAGGTCCGCCCACGTCTGGATCTCAATGTCGCCCGCCATGGAGGCCCGAATCATCCGCGCCATGGCCGCACGCAGATGCGTCACCCGAGCCTCGTCCTCTGGGACGAACGCACCTAGATCAGATGGGATAGGGCTGTCCATGCCCGCAGGATGGCAGGGAACGAGGGAGGGAAGGTGGGAGGTTTCGGTGAGAGAGGGGGGATCCTTTGGGCATCGACCCCACCCACAAACCCCAAACTTTATGGGTGGTGCCGAATCGGGGGCCATGCCAAACTCGCCCACAACCAACCCACCACCCTTAGAAAGGAAACCTTGTGAGTAGCGATACACGCGTGAATCTGGTAGTAAAAAACAACACAAACGCAGAGGTCACCTGCACGAATATTTCGTGCGGGACTTTCACCAATCTAGCGGTTGGAGCGACCATCGCTGCGGGTGGAACGGGGAGCTACACCTCGTCCAGCAATGACCGCCTGTTCATCCGATGGGAACCCACCGAAAAAGGTGTCGTGCACGTGTTCGGCATGCATGAAATGGCGATGACGTGTCCCAAGAGCTCCAACAATTCAGCGTGCGGCATCACCCAGTTCGCAGGGCTGCAAACCTACGAGGAACACGGTACGCCGGTGGATTTCACGTTCATTCTCGGCACACCCAATCTGGCTGATTGGGATGACGGCAGTGCGAACAATGGCGAAGTCGTGGTCTACGGAAGTTGCTCGGGCGCACCGAATGACGGCGGGCCGGTATTGGGGTCGGGGAAGGGATGAACGCAGCGGCGGGGGCGGGCCCAGAGATGTGGGTGACTCCCTTCCATAGCCTTCCCACCCCCTCGGCCTCCGGCTGGAAACCGCTTTGCGATTCCCACCGCCCCTCCATCAGAAAACTGGAAGGTCAGCAGCGATGTTCGCAAAAACCCCCGTCTACGGATCCCGGTGGATCCCCAAGAACGTGGAACATCTTTGGAGGCTCACCGATTTCGGCGGGTCTAAAATTCGCCCCTAAACAACGAAGAAGCCCGGAAAACCGGGCTTCTTGCTTGGTAGGGGAGTGGATCCTCCGAACCCATCTCACCTTGAGAGATTCCCTGTACCAGGGAAATTTACAGGGAATTGTTCGTTTTTCACCCGATTTAGGCCTTCGGGCCCATGCGCAACACCAGGTTGGCACTGCGTCTACAGCAGGTCCCGATCCAAATTCCCTACTCGACCGAACAGGGAATTATTTGGGGGTTGCAGGGAATTAATACGGAACAGCAGGGAATGATTCGTCCGAATCAGTTCTGTTGCAAAGATTCGTCGAGGAGAAACTTTGCAACAGAACCGCTGGGGGCACATGCGCCTCGGTTACCAGTGGCTGAGATGAGTGAAGCGCTTGAATACAAATTCAAATGGCCAACCCTTATGACTTCTGGGATCATTCCAAGGTTGTCCCCAGGTGAATCGGTAGCGTTCTACCGGATGTATTCATGCTTCGGTTGGGCTATACGATTCGCTCGAAGGACGCTTATGCTCACGACTTTTCTCCTCCGTGCCGTCATGGTTATGGCCTGCTTTCTGCCGCTCTCCGCGTCAGTGACCGTAAGCCTGAGCCCCACGACGGCAGTCGTGGCCCAAGGAGCGACCAAACAGATCACGGCTACGGTCAGCGGCTCGACGAACACAGGGGTTACTTGGAGTCTTCCGGGTGGCAGCTCTGCGGGAACTGTTTCTTTGTCCGGTCTTTACACGGCCCCTACTACGGCGGGCACGTACAAGGTGCGAGCCACAAGCAAAGCCTCGACCAGCGTCTTCGCGGAAGCAACAGTGACCGTACCCATGGTGGTCACGCTCAGCCCCTTGACTGCGACGATGGATCAGGGTTCCACTCGGGCCTTCATCGCGACGGTGACCGGTAGTGCCACCAAGACGGTTACGTGGGCGGTCACCGGAGGTAGCGTCAACGGGATCATTTCCACCGGAGGTGTCTATACAGCCCCGGCAAAGGCCGGAACTTTCACGATTACAGCGACCACTTTGGCTGCGCCCACTGCCACCGCCAGCGGCACAGTGACGGTGAATCCAGTGACGATCTCCGTCACCCCATCCACTGCGAGTGTGGTACCTGGCGGCGTCAAGACTTTCATCGCAACGGTGGCGGGCTCGACGAATGCTGGCGTGACTTGGTCCGTGAGCACGGGTGGTGGCAGCATTACGACTGCGGGAGGCTACACGGCGCCGATGACAGGTGGAACCTACACGGTGACCGCCACGAGCAAAGCGGACGTCACCAAGAAAGCCACGGCCACCGTAGCGGTGAACGCGGTCGTAGCGGTGAGTGTCAGTCCGACGACGGCAACGGTGGCTCAAGGCGCCACCAAGACTTTCACCGCCTCGGTGACGGGCAATCCAAACACGGCGGTGACCTGGTCTACAATGCCCCCCGCGAGCCTCAGCAGCGGGGGCGTGTTTACGGGTCCTGGCACGGCGGGCACTTATACGGTGACGGCCACCAGCGTGGCCGATCCGTCCAAGACCGCCAAGGCTTTGGTGACGGTGCCGATGAAGGTCACCCTGACCCCGACGTCCACGACCCTTGCTCAGGGCGCGACACAGACTTTTACCGCGACGGTGGCGGGCTCGGCGAACACGGTGGTGGCCTGGTCGGCCAGCGGTGGTGCCGTGTCCAGCACGGGTGTCTACACGGCGCCGAACTCCGCCGGTACCTACACGGTCATGGCGACGACGGTGGCCACCCCCTCGGCCAGCGCCTCGTCCAGCGTGACGGTGCAGGCCGTTAGCCTCAGGCTTAGCCCTTCCACCGCGAGCACCTCCGCAGGGGGCCAAGCGAGCTTCAACGCCACCGTCACGGGATCGGTCAATCAGGTCGTGATGTGGTCTGTGATGGGCACGGGCTCAGGTACGGTGGACGCCCAGGGCAACTATTTCGCTCCAATCACGCCTGGTACCTACACCCTCAAAGCCACCAGCGCCGCAGATGGCACTAAGACTGCGACCGCTACGATTACCGTTGCCGCGACTACTTTGCCGATCTTTCAATCCAGCGCGGTGAGCCCGATGACGGTAGAGGCTGGGCAGACGTTGACCTTGAACTGGAGCGTGACGAATGCGACTTCCGTGGTGCTGTGGAACGCAAACACCGGTGTGAGCCTGGATGTCACGGGCATTAATTCAATGCCTCTAAACCCGGAGCCCTTCTACGACGGCCTGAAGAACGCGCAGTTGGAACTAAGGGCCACCAATGTCAACGGCACCACCTCGCGCATCGTTTATGTGCCGATGGTCTTTCCCACCATCACCTCCTTCACGGCCGATATGAGCGTGGTGAATCCAGGTGGCACGGTGAATGTCACGGCTGTCTATGCCAACGGCCAAGGCCGCATTGAGCCAGGGTTTGGCGTGATAGCGAGCGGACAAACCCGCACCATTCAGGCCTTGGGCACGCCCACTCAGCGTCTGGTGGTTCAAAATGATTTCGGTCGCACCGCCGAAAAAGATCTTGGGGTGGGTGTCCGCGCCAGTCGTGGCGTGTTCA
>JAYVXV010000239.1:0-4389 GCA_043784905.1 Holophagaceae bacterium
AGTTTGTCGGGACCGGATGAATTCGGATCGGGTATTCAGGACTGCCTGCCAGGTTATTGCGGATCATATTCGTGCGGCCACGTTCATGACATATGACGGAGTGGTCCCTAGCAATGAAGGACGCGGCTACGTGTTGCGTAAAATCGTCCGTCGCGCCCTGAGATTTGGGAAACGCATTGGGACTGAGCCGGAATTTTTCGGTGATCTCGTGGAGTTCGTTTGCATCGCGATGGGCGATGCCTATCCCGAGCTAAACGGAGAAAAGAGGCGAATCTTTGATGCCTTAAATAGAGAAGAAAGACAGTTCTCCTTAACCCTAAACGCGGGCCTTAAGCAGTTGGAAGCTTGCGATGTGAGCACCGGAGCCCTTTCTGGCTCTGACATTTTCAAGCTCTATGACACGTTTGGTTTCCCGGTGGACCTCGTGGAGGATTGGTGCCGAGAACGTGAATTACGATGTGACCTTGATGGCTTCCAAACGGCCTTAGCGGAACAGAAAGCCAAAGGCCGCGCTGCAATGAAGACACATGATCAGCGCCTATCTGGTGATTTCGCGGTACTCGTAGACCTGCCTACCACGGAATTTTTGGGATACGAAACTACTGAAGTTGAGGGTGCCAAGGTCCTCGCTTTGTTTGATAAGAACCATCGCCGTGTCCAACATCTGACGAGTGATGGTTTTGTGCTTCTCGACAAGACCCCGTTTTATGCGGAGGGAGGCGGCCAAGTCGGAGATACCGGGGAGCTGCATTGGGACTCAGTCGCGGGCACCGAGAATCGAGAGTCTGCCCAAGTCAAAAATTGTAGCGCCCCTGCGACGAAACGGCATATTCATGAAGTTAAAAGCATGACGACTGGCGGCCTCCACGAAGGCGCGTCCGTCCGGGCAGTCGTTGATGCCAAACGCCGCGCCCGCATCCGCGCCCATCACACAGCTACGCATTTACTGCACGCGGCGTTACGCGAGGTTCTGGGCACTCACGTAAAACAAGCGGGCTCCGTGGTAGACGCGGATCGTTTGCGCTTCGACTTCACGCACTTCGCGCCCATCGAGCCCGAGCAGATGGCGGAAATTGAGCGGCTGGTGAACGAACAGACGTTGAAATCCCAGGCCACCACCGTGAAGGAAATGGCCATTGATGAAGCCTTGGCCGCAGGTGCCATGGCGCTTTTCGGAGAGAAATACGGCGACCGCGTGCGTGTGATGACCGTTCCGGGCCACACCGAAAGTGATCCGGCATTTTCCGTGGAGTTGTGCGGTGGTACTCATGTCTCCAACACCGGTGAAATCGGCTTGGTGAAGATCACCAGCGAAGGCGCCGTCGCCAGCGGTGTGCGGCGCATCGAAGCCGTGGCGGGCTTGGCCGCACTGAAATGGTTCCAGGAGGACGAGGCCCAGCTCACGGCCCTTGCCCGTCAAGTCAATGCTGGACGCGAGGGCTTGGGGACGCTCATCCAAGCAAAAGACTCGCGCATCACCCAGCTCGAAAAAGAATTGAAAGAGGCCAAGCTCAAGGCCGCCAGTGGCGGTGGAGCGGCGGAGCATGTTGAGCAGATGAAGGGCTTCACCCTTGTCACGTCCATTATTGAAGGGCTCGAAGGCAACGAGTTGCGGGAGCTGATGGATCAGGTGCGCACACGTCATCAAAATGCGGTCATCGCGCTCGCGTCGAAAGTGGCTGAGGACAAGCTGGCCATGCTTGTTTCGGTCTCTGAAGGACTCAATGCCGATGCAGGCGCGCTGCTGAAATTGATGGCGCCGCACATTGAGGGTCGCGGGGGCGGCAAGAAGGACCTGGCCCAGGGGGGCGGTACGAAACCAAGCGGTTTGGAACGTGCCTTTGAGCAGCTTCGAGAAGAGCTTGGAAAGGCCTGAACCATGAACCTGACGGCACTTCAACGAAGGAAGTCTCGTGTATGCCCAAGGCATACCGAGAAGGCGGATTTGGCTCAAGGTGGCGGTACAAAACCTGGTGGCATCACCCCCGCTTCCGACGCCCTTAAAGCCGCGCTGTAGGCCGAGAAACAAGCCATGCTCCGCGTCCCCTGGTGGCTTCCGGCCTTGATCATCGGGGTTTCGCGATCATTGTGGCCACGGCATCCGTGGGTCGCCGTGCTGGCCTACCATGGCCTCTGCGTGATGGGTCTACGGGGTCCCTTCGCTTGGGGTCGCCTTGGCCGCGTCTGGATACCTCTCACCGTAGTCTTCGCGGTCACTTTCGCATTGCTGCCGCTCATCCTGTTCATTCCGCCCCTGCCCTTCTTCCCACGCCAGCAGGTCGCTGCACTGATTAGCCATTGGCCCGGTGGATTGTGGGCGTGGGCGATTTACTCCTTCCTCTTCAATGTGGCCATCGAAGAAGCCTTTTGGCGCGGCACCCTGGTTCGTGAAAAGCCTTGGCCCGCCTGGGTTCACGGGGCGGCCTTCGGTCTGCATCACGGGGTCGCGGGCTTGCTGCAATTCGGATGGAGGCTGGCCCTGCCCGCGTTCCTGTTGCCATCGCTTGTGGGAATGTTGTGGACCCTCAGCGTACGGCGCAACCAGGGTCTAGGGATCGCGCTGCTCACCCATTTGTGGGCCGATGCTGCTTTGATCCTGCTAGTCGTTTCGCAACTACGATAGGCTCACGAGCACACTCCATACGCAGTTGCTTTTCAGGAATTCGAACCGCCAATAACGCGAATAGGAGACGCGAAGAGAACCGTCATGTGCCAGCTTCGCGGATGAAATTCAGACGCCTCGCGAAGCGATTTCCAGTCGGAATCATGAATGTGCATCTGAGTGAATCTGCGAAATCTGCGGTTCCGTTTTTTATATTTTCGACCGCAACTTGGTATGAATCTGTGTGAATCTGTGGTTTGAAGTTTTTTCTTTTTGAACGCGACCCGGTATCAGGAGCCACCATGCGCGGTCTCTGTGTTCTCACCCTTGCTAGCCTTTCCATCTTCGCCCAGACCCCCAAGACCCGCGCCCAGCGGCCCATCCACACCTTCTCCATCGTGGCCCGGGATCCCGTCACAGGTGATCTTGGCGTGGCGGTGCAAAGCCACTGGTTCAATGTGGGCAGCGTCGTCATCCATGCGGAACCCGGTGTGGGAGCGGTGGCCACGCAGAGCGTTCCGGATCCGGCCTATGGCCCCATGGGATTGCAATTGATGAAAGCGGGCAAGAGCGCGCCGGAAGCCCTTAAAGCTCTGGTATCAGTGGATGCGGAAGCCGCCGTGCGGCAGGTGGGCATGGTGGACGCCCAGGGGCGTGCGGCCTCGCACACCGGCGATCTGGATATCCCTGAAGCCGGCGGCATCGTGGGCGAAGGCTTTGCGGTGCAGGCCAACATGATGGGCAAGAACACGGTCTGGCCCGCCATGGCCAAGGCCTATCGCGAGACCCTGAAAGATCCCAAGCTCGACCTTGCGGATCGACTGCTGGCGGCCCTTCGCGCAGCTCAAGGCGAGGGCGGTGATTTCCGCGGCATGCAGAGCGCGGCCATCCTGATCGTCAAAGCCAAACCCTCGGGCCAGCCCTGGAACGACAAACTTTTTGATTTGCGCGTGGAAGATAACGCCGATCCGATTTCGGAATTAGCGCGGCTCATTCAATTGCAGCGCGCCTATGCGCTGATGAATGCGGGTGATGCTTTCGTCTCCAAGAACCAATGGAAGGATGCCCTGGATGCCTATTCTGCCGCAGCAAAGTTGGCGCCGCAGATCGTCGAGCTACCCTACTGGCACGCAGTTGCGCTGGTGAACGGCGGGCGCGTTACCGAGAGCCTTCCGATTTTCAAAGAGGTGTTCCGCCGCGAACCCAAGTGGCGCGAGGCCGCACGGCGCTTGGCGAAAGTGAAGCAACTGCCGAACGACGAGGCCACGCTGAAACTCATCGAGGCGCAATAGTAGCCAGCCGTGATCAAAAAGATAGTTCACCAGGTAGGTCGTCTTGAATCTTTGAGCGCTCCCTATAAACTCCCTTCGATCGCCGCAAGAATCGGGTGGGCGACTTTCGGATAAACATCGAAGCTGATCTCAGGAGGAACCATGAGCCTGAGCGATTACAGCAAGGTCGAACAAACCATTCGGTTCATCGAGTCTCACATCCATGAGCAGCCAAACCTGGGGGAAGTGGCCGAGGAAGTTGGTCTCAGCGAGTTCCATTTTCATCGGCTCTTTCAGCGCTGGGCCGGGGTAAGCCCGAAACGGTTTCTTCAGTTTCTGACCCTTGAGGAAGCGAAGAAGATGCTTGCGGCATCCAAGAGTCTTTTGGAAACGAGTTGGGACGTGGGGCTGTCCGGCCCCAGCCGCCTTCATGATCTTTTTTTGTCGCTCGAATGCATGACACCAGGGGAGTACAAAGCCAAGGCTTCAGGCCTTACGGTCCATTGGGGCGTTGAG
>JAYVXV010000240.1:0-4389 GCA_043784905.1 Holophagaceae bacterium
GACTTTTGCAGGAGGCCTTCTTCGACCCGTGGCAGGGTCCATCCTAGGTGATTCCAGAGCCATTGCAGACTTCCTCGAACTTGCTCTAGGGCGGGCCAATGGAAGCCACGATCAAGGGGGCGCAACAGGGTCATGCGCAAGCTCGCGATGACGTGCTGCACCAATAGCAGCGGCTCGATGCGCTGGCGCGTGGCTTCGGGCACGGCGCTATCCAAAATCTCACCGAGTTTTCTCACGGCATCGGTGGGTCTGCCGCCCTCGCCCTGGAGTGCTCGATTGAGAGCCTTCATCTGGGTGTTAAGTTTGTTCACTAGGTCTTGCCCGCCTTCGGCGGCACCCAGAGCGCTGAATAGCTCTTTGATGTGATCCCGTCGTTCCATGAGGAAAGCGGACCAATGCTCTCGCAACTGCGGCTGCCCATCGGCGCCCATCGAGGTGGACATGGTCCGCAGCGAGGCGGACAAGCCAAGCAGATGAGCCACCCATTCGGGCTCTTCATTCACCAGAAGCAGTTCTTCATGAGCGGCTTCGGCCAGGTGCCCAAGTCGCGAGAGAGTGTGTGTGAGAACCAAGCCCATGGCTGGACGGATTTCGCCGAGGTTGCGGTCCGTGAAGTGATTTAGGAATGCGAGGAACAATCCAAAGGATCGCCGCAGCTTGCCCAGGTTGGGCATTTCCTGGGCGTTGTCAGTTGGCGTGGGCTTGGAGTCCAGGAGCGGTCCAAGGTCCACTGAACCCGCACGCAGAATGTCTTCCAGTAGATTGAGATCCTGCCGTGACAGGCCCTTCTCTTGGATGAGCGCCTTTACATCTTGCAAGCGCTGGCTGGTGGACCTTTCGGGGGACATGGCAACAGGATAGCCGGGCCAATCAAACTTGCCAGGCAATGAAATCGGCCTGGGGGATCCTTTACCCCGGTTGGAGAGAATCGAGATCCGATTCGGTGGACATCCCCTTGCCAGACTCCTCGCGGTGCTACACTCGGCACACCCTTCCGGAGGCAACCTGTGGCTACCAAGCTCGGCGATATGCTAGTCAAAGCCCAGCTCATCACGACCGAACAGCTCGAAGAAGCTATCCGAGTTCAACGTAAAGATGGCGGCAAGCTGGGCAGCATCGTTGTGCGTCAGGGGTATTGTTCTGATCAGGACATCGTCAGTTTTCTGGGTATGCAGTACGGAGTGCCCGCGGCGGATTTGGATCAATGGCCCGCTATAGATCCCGCTGTGATTTCGCTTGTCCCGTCCGAACTCGCGCACAAGCACCGCGTTCTACCCTTGCAGCGATCCGGGAATGTTTTGACGCTCGCCATGTCGGATCCCACTGACATCTTTGCCATGGACGATGTGCGGTTTCATACGGGTTACAACGTGGATCCCGTGGTGTCGTCGGAGATCGGTTTGGCGCGCGCCATTGAGCGCTACTATGGTGGCTCCAGCGGGTTGAAATTGCGCGAAGATGGCGGTGGCGCCAGATCATCCGTTCCCTCCTCGCAGAGCCAAGCTCAGGCCCAAGCTCCGGCACAAGTATCTTCACCTTTCAATTTTGACGAAGCCCCCGACGAAGCACTGGATCTGAAGTCCTTTGAAGAGGACATGGACACGGACACCCAGTACGACACCCTTGACGAGGAGGACGGTGACAACATCAATGTCGCCGCGCTCACCAAGGGCAGTGAAGACGCGCCCGTGGTACGCCTGGCGAACATGGTGCTCATTGACGCCATCCGCAAAGGCGCGTCGGATATTCACATCGAGCCCTACGAAAAAAGCTATCGCATCCGATTCCGCGTGGATGGGCTGCTGATGGAAGTCATGAGACCCAATCTGAAACTCAAGGATTCCCTCACTTCTCGAATTAAGATTTTGGCGAAGCTCAACATTGCGGAAAAGCGCCTTCCTCAGGACGGTCGCATCAAGTTGCGCGTGAATCTACAGGGCCGAATGAAGGTCATTGATTATCGCGTTTCCATCCTGCCCTGCCTCTTCGGTGAAAAGATCGTGCTGAGGTTGTTAGATAGCGACAAGCTCATGCTAGATCTGACCAAACTGGGTTTTGAGCAGGAGAGTTTGGATCGTTGGAACCGTCAGATTGACAAGCCCTACGGCATGGTGCTGGTGACGGGCCCCACGGGATCCGGGAAGACCAACACGTTGTATTCTTCGATCGCCAAATTGAATCAGCCCGACGTGAACATCATGACCGCCGAAGACCCGGTGGAGTTCAATTTCGCCGGGATCAACCAGGTGCAAATGAAAGAGCAGATTGGGCTCAATTTCGCTGCGGCCCTGCGTTCCTTCCTGAGGCAAGATCCCAACATCATCCTTGTGGGTGAGATCCGGGATTTCGAAACCGCAGAAATCGCGATCAAGGCGAGCCTGACGGGGCATCTGGTGCTCTCGACGCTTCACACCAACGACGCCCCCAGCACCATCAACCGCCTTATGAACATGGGTGTGGAACCCTTTCTGGTGGCGACAAGCGTGAACATTATTTGCGCACAGCGATTGGTGCGGCGCATTTGCTCCAACTGCAAGGAAGTTGACCCGACGATCCCTCCTCACGAGGCGCTGTTAAAAGTTGGGTTCAGTGAAGAAGAAATCGGGCGATTGAAAGTCATGCATGGGCGCGGTTGTGAAATTTGTAACAAGAAGGGCTACAAAGGCCGTGTAGGCCTTTACGAAGTCCTTGAAATGTCCGACACGCTCAAGGATATGGTTCTCACCGGCGCATCCGCCATTGAGATTCGTGAGCAGGCAGTGAAAGAAGGCATGCTCACCCTTCGCCGGAGCGGTTGCCGCAAAGTGCTGGATGGTGTTACCACCGCTGAGGAAATCGTCCGCGAAACCGTTGTCTAACTTGCGAGGTGTCCCATGTCCGAAGCCGCCTACGTCGTGCCCCTTCAGCAACTCCTTAAGACCATGGTGGAGTATGGTGGAACTGACCTTCATATCACCACCGAGTCGGCGCCACAGATCCGCATTGATGGCCGCATGGTGCCACTGAAACTCCCACCCCTTGACGCCACCCAGACCCGTTGGCTTTGCTACGGCGTGATGACGGATCAGCAAAAGCATCGGCTGGAAGAAGATCTGGAAGTGGATTTTTCGTTTGGACTCCAAGGCATCGCCCGTTTTCGCGCCAATGTCTTCAATCAACGAGGTGCCTCGGCGGGAGTATTTCGGACCATTCCCGAGAACATCCGCAGCTTCGACCAACTTGGGTTGCCGCCTGCGGTGGCGGGCCTTTGCGACAAACCCAGGGGACTTGTCTTGGTGACCGGCGTGACTGGATCGGGTAAATCCACGACGCTCGCTGCCATGGTGGACAAGATCAACGCCGAGGAACCGCTACATATCCTCACCATCGAAGATCCCGTGGAATATGTCCATAGGCACAAACGGTCGTTGGTGAATCAGCGGGAAATCCACGCCGACACGCACAGTTTCAAAAAAGCGCTGCGCTCGGCTCTCCGCCAGGATCCAGATGTGGTCCTGGTGGGTGAAATGCGTGATCTGGAAACCATCGAGTCCGCGCTCACGATCGCTGAAACGGGGCATTTAACTTTCGGTACATTGCACACGAACTCCACGACCCAAACCATCAACCGCATCATTGACGTTTTCCCAAGCCATCAGCAAGGCCAAGTCCGTGCCCAGCTTTCACTGGTCCTCGAAGGTGTGGTTTGCCAAAGTCTTATCCCGAAGGCTAGTGGCAAGGGCCGCGCCTTGGCCCTGGAAATCATGATCCCGAACCCCGCAATCAGGAACCTCATCCGCGAAGATAAAGTGCACCAGATTTATAGTTCCATGCAGACAGGCCAGATGAAGTTTGGGATGCAGACGTTTAACCAGAGCCTGGCTGAATTGACCATCAAGGGTGAAATCAGCCAAGACGTGGCCATCGGTTATTCCAGCAATGTGGATGAATTGCGGGAGCTCATCAATCGGGGCGTCGGAACCGTCAACATGGTGCCCCAGACCCCCCCACCGCAGAAACAGGGCGGAATCAGTGGCCTTTTAGGGGGCCGGAACCCTAACATTAAGTATTCTTAGACTCCGTGAATTTGTAGGCTATCTTTGCCCAACGCTTCCCAATGCCAATCCTTCGCCCTATGCTGATCCCAGCTAACTCCAGCCACCCCTAGCACGAGGTTCCAAATGCCTGCATTCGCATGGAAAGGCAAAAACCGTTTGGGCGAGGTTCAAGATGGAATCATTGTGTCCGATAGCAAGGATGCGGCATCTCTGACCCTCAAGCGCAATGGTATCCAGCTCATTTCCATAAAGGCCCAGCAGTCTGCCGGGACAAAGTCTTTCGGCAAAGTCAAAGCAAAGGACCTGGCCATATTCACCCGGCAATTCAGCGTCATGATTGATGCGGGTTTGC
>JAYVXV010000241.1:0-13647 GCA_043784905.1 Holophagaceae bacterium
AGGCGATCCATCAGAACGCGTTTGGATATATCGAGGATGGGAGCCAGTTTGACGGCCACTTCGGTAGCGGCCTGGATGTCGGGATTGCCCCAATTGCGCTCTTCTCCCTTCTCGACCTTGTAATCTTTATAAAAGACCTGGGGCGTACAAAACAGGCTCTCGGATTTCAGCGAAATGGCCAGGCTCTCACCCCGGCGATCTAGCAATTCACCTCGCACCGGCGGGATAGGTACCATCACCGTGTGTTGATGTTCGGCGCGAATCTGGTAGCGCTTGTGCTGCACGAGCTGCAACTGAATCAGTCGCCCGAAAATGAGAATCGCCCAGAGCAGCATGGCGCCTAATACCCAAGGCAGGCGCGTCCCCACGCGCTCACGGGCCTCGATGCGACCGAGAAGCCGCCGAGGTGATGCTTTGCCGAAAAACGATTGAAGCGTAGTCATGGATCCGTGAAGGGAGATGGGCCTGTATCCATCCTAAGGCAGACTTGTGTCTTGGGACTTGGGGCCCCGAACTCAGGACACAGGTCCCAAGACTCTGGACTGATAAAAGGATCACCGCGAAAGCGTTTTGCTAGGGGCGATGGAACCATGCACCGTGGCTCCAGCTCCCGGAGTCGGAGAACTCCGGAGATCCCTGGCAGCACGCTCTCGCGGCGAAGTTATTATTTATTTCAGGATCAACAAAGCCATTTCGTCGGAGCTAACGGGCCTTAACTTGGCGACCTTTTGGTCCTGGGTCGTGAAGCGACGCTGGATCATGAAGCTCTGCTTGCGCGGTTGCAGGCCCATCTGGGTGGCAAAGCCCTGCACCTCTTCATCACGCTGGTAGCGGCTGCGCTCCAGCATTAACTTGCGCTGGTCTTCCTGGGCCTTTTGGATCTGTTCCTTGACCTGGCTCATCTCGTAGCTCATCCGAGTATTTTGCAGATTCAGATAAACCACCGAGGCCAGCGGCAACGCCAAAGCTACCGCCAATAACAACATGCGCAAAATGCCCTCGCTCTCGACGGCGCGAACACCCTGCTGCGGCTTAGTCTGGGGGGTGAAACGAGTACGGTTCATGGGAACCTCGCTTGAGCTAGAAGAGCCGCTCAGCCACGCGTAGGCGGGCGGAACGGGAGGGGGGATTGGATTGGCATTCGGCGTCGGAGGGCGGGATACCGCCGGCCTGGATAAGTCGGATGATCTTTGGAAGAGGGCTCGGAGATTCACGACCGGGACCGTCGTAAATGCCCGCAAGGCGCCGCAAGGTTTGCTTGACGATGCGGTCTTCCAGGCTGTGGAAACTGATGACTGCGATGCGGCCGCCGATACGGAGATGGATAATGGCTTCTTCGATAGCACCGGCGAGCCGCACCAGCTCACCGTTCACAGCGATGCGAATGGCCTGGAAAGTACGTGTGGCGGTGTCGGCGCGATGCTGGCGCCGAAGGGCTGCAGTCATGGGCAACACGGAATGGACTGCCTCGGCTAAATCGGAAGTGTTGTGCAGACGGCCTTCATTGAAGGCCCGCAGAATGGCCCGTGCAATCGGACGCGAGGCTCGCTCTTCACCAAATTGGTAAAGGGCGTCAGCCAGGGTGGTATCGGTCTGCTCGGCGATCCATTGGAGTGCCGTGGGGCCCTCTTCGGTGTTCATGCGCATATCGAGCGGACCTTCATCTCGAAAGCTAAACCCCCGGGCCGGAGACTTGAGTTGCAACGTGGAAACACCCAGATCCATGAGAATCGCATCGAACCCTTCGGGGGCCTGCAAGGCCCGCCAGGACTCGAATGCGGAGTTCTCCCAAACATCTTCATAGGCCGCCGCGAGAATGTTTAACCGGGCGTCAGAGCCGAGCCGTTCATGAGCCGCTGCCCGGGCTTCGGGGTCCTGATCCACGCCTAAATAGCGCGAGTCCGCGTCGCAACGCCCCAATAAGGCTTCCGCGTGACCTCCGAGCCCCAGTGTCAGGTCGAGGATCCGCGCGGCGGGCGGCAACACAAGGTTGTCGAGCACTTCGTTCAGAAGCACGGGAATGTGGACGGGGGCCGCGGTCATCACCTATATCCCCAAGTCTGCAAGCTGGGCCATGTCGTCCGCCGTCAGTGGCTCCGTGGCCAAGCGGCGTTCAAAATTGGCGCGGCTCCAAATGGCGAGATGATCCATTTGGCCAAGGATGGCCACCTCACCTTGCAACTTTGCAGCTTCCCGGAGGGTGGAAGGAATGACAAAGCGCCCTTGGGTGTCTGGTTCCACTTCGGTACCGTAATAAGCCGTAATTTCAAGGAACTTGCGCTTAGCAGGATTGGTCGACGGCAGGGCCGCCAACCGGGCTTCGATGGCTTCCCAAACCGGCATGGGGTACAGACGACCGGCGATGCCATCCATGGACGTCAGGTAGTGGCGAGAGTTTCCCGTTCCCTCGCCGCTGGCGAAGGATTCGAGGTCGGCCTTGAAGGACGTGGGCAGCTTGAGTCGCCCTTTTTCGTCCACCGTAGCCGGTGAATTGCCGCGAAGTCGCAGCACGTTTCCCGCCTTTCAACTAAGACCTTCAGAGCTAGAATGGGGATAGATAGTTCGGCCACGTTGACCCACTTCATTCCATTTTTTGCCACTGATTGCCACTCACGAGTGTAGGTGCCCACCAAATGCACTCAAGCCAAAAGAAAAGCGAAAAAATATAAGTAAACGCGAAAATCAGCCGACTATGGCCGTTTCAATAGGGCTTGGAGTCGCACCTTCGTTACCGCTTGGAAACGGCGTAGGCGCAACGCCTCCCGCATACTAGAAAGGTGTCACGCACCCCCTCGATCCCCGCCCCGCCCCTAGCAGCCCTGGCCTTGGCCCTGCTCGGAGGCTGGATGGTCTTTGCACTCGGGCAGCCCCTGGGCCTGATTCTCGGGGGCCCTTGCTTCCTCACGGGCGCGGGTTTGCTGGTACGCCAAGGGCTTTTCCAATGGGGGAGTGAAGCCCGGGTGCGCACCGATCTTGAGCAAGAAAACCGCACCTTGAAAGATCAGAGCTATTGGGAAGACAGCCTGCGCCAAGGCATTCTACTCCACCTGCGGGAGGGCTTGGTACTGCTCGACCCTGAAAAGGAGGTGCGGCTATACAACCCCGCCGCGCAACTTCTGCTGAGCAGCTCCAGTCGCCTGACGATGGGAGGGTCACTGCACGGGCTCTTTCGTGAGCCCGAAACCCTGCGACACATTGAAAAGGCGTATGCCGGCGAGGTGGTCGAGTGGACGCTACGTCGGGACCCCCGGGTGCTTCGCCTGCGGGCCGTGCCCTTCGAGACCGCGGGAGAAGCTCGATGCGTGCTGCTGACGCTGGATGACATCACGCGCCAGGAGGCTTTGGAAACCACCCGCCAAAAGTTCATTTCCAATGCCAGCCACGAATTGAAAACGCCTGTGACCAGCATCCGCATCGCCACCGAAAACTTGATGGATGGCGCGGGCGTCACGCCCGAAGGCGCGGGCAATCTCAAAGCCATCCTCCGCTCTGTGGATCGCATGACCCTGCTGCTGAACGATATTTCCGAACTGTCTCGCATCGAGACGGGCGCGCTGCGCCTGGACCCAACGCCGGTCCATCTCGCCGCCTTCGTGCCGCAACTCATGGACGACTTGCGCCATCAAGCCACTCCAAGAGGAGTGGCGCTGAAAGTAGAGATCGAACCGGGGTTGGAGCGAGCGGTGATCGAGGCCGATCCGCTCCGCCTTCATCAGCTCTTGGACAACCTGCTTTCCAACGCCATCAAGTTCAGCCCCAATAACGCGGATGTAATCCTGCGACTGAAGCGGGAAAAACCCTGGCTCATCTGGAGTGTGCAGGATGCCGGCGCCGGCATCGCCGACAGCGAAATCAAGCGCATCTTTGAACGCTTTTATCGCACCCCCTCGGCCCGGGGCGTGCCTGGCACCGGCCTTGGCCTCGCCATCGTCAAACACCTCGCCTTGCTCATGGGCGGCGAAGTGAGCGTTCAAAGCGAGATGGGGCGCGGATCCACCTTCACGGTGAAACTGCCGATGCAGGGATGAGGTGGTGAGCGATGAGGTATGAGGAACATGTGAGCGTTTCCTCTCCTCCCGAATTTCAAACCCTCGTGTCTCGATAGAATTCAGGCCAGTAACGCTTCCGGGTAACGCTTCTATTCGCGGCGGTGTGCTGTGCTCGTCCTTGGTTGCATGAAGGAATCCTGGGAACAAAATCAGACGGTCTCAACCTACGCTCCGTTGGGGGGATCTTGAGGTCACAGACGATCACGAGCACTACTTCTTGTCGTAGGTTTTGTCGTGGTTCTGGTCGAGATCAACGAAAACCATTTTGGTCCCGTCGATCAGCACCTTAGCCCTGGGGCCCTTTTCCAAACGGATTGAATGGTAGGGCGGGTTTGATTTGATGAGTTCGAGATGAATGCCCCTGGTCTCTCGGAGTTGCTGCTCTGTTCTGGTTTCGATTTTTTCCACCAAACGCCGGAAGGCATTGATGATGGCGGCCTCCTGTTTGAGAAGTTTCATCACGAAGGCATCGGGAAAGGATGGGATCACTTCTTTCCTCGCTTGGGGGTTGCTGCCGCGATCATCGCGTCCAAGCCCTTCGCATCGGTAGTGCGCCCGGCCTTGTAATCCTTTATGGACGCGCTTGTTTGGGCGAGACTCTCAGGTGTCACGGCCCAAGACTCATGGACCGGAATGACTCGAACCGGCGAAATCATCACCCGCCCATCCGGCAAAACCTCCACATCGGCAGGCTCGTTTGCGCCAATGGCAGCCTCTTTGGGCATCACAAAGCGCCTTCGATTGTCGGCCATCTGAAGCATTTTAGAACCTCCAATGGAACATTGGCCCCATGTAACAATGGTACACTGTAACAATGGCTCGTCAAGACCACGATCCGATCCTGGACATGATTCGGATGCGTTCCTAACATTCTTGGCAAGCCCAGAGGTGTGAGGCCGTCGCCGGGCCACTTGAATTCCATTCGCGAAGCTGGCACATGACGGCTCTCTTCTTGGTATCGCCCAAGGCGATGCGCAAGACAAAAGGAAAGTTCGTGCCCTTCGTGGATCGTGGATCTAACCTTTTGATCGCAATTTGGTATCAATCCAACTGGCAGAGCTTGCCGCCCAGCGCCTTCCCACCCAGCAGATGAAAGTGGAGATGGAACACCGTCTGCCCAGCGTCGGCGCCGCAGTTGGCGAGCAGCCGATAGCCGCTGGTGGCGGTGTCGAATTCCTTGGCTAGTTTCGCGGCCAGGGCGGGAATGCGGGCGGTGGCTTTTTCCACTTCCGGCGTCAGATCATTGAGACCTTCACAGTGCGCTTTAGGGATGATGAGCAAGTGCACCGGCGCCTGGGGCGCGATGTCCTTGAAGGCCAACAGTTCATCGTCCTCGTACACTACGAAGGCAGGGATTACTTTCTGCGCGATCTTGCAAAACAGGCACTCACTCATCAGGACTCCCGTGTTTCATATCATCCTGCACCAGCCCGAGATTCCGCAAAACACCGGCAGCATCGGTCGCCTTTGCGTCTCCAATGGCGCGAAGCTGCACCTCATCCACCCACTCGGCTTTGAGACCAGCGACTACTATTTGCGCCGGGCGGGGCTCGATTATTGGGAGCACCTGAACCCCACCCACTATGACCATTGGGATGATTTTATGGCCCGCAATCCCGCCCAGCGTCTGTGGTTCTTCAGCACCAAGGCCCAACAAAAACACACGGACATCCAATTTCAGGAAGGCGATGGCCTGGTCTTCGGGCAGGAGACCAAGGGACTGCCCGAAGCAATCCTAAGCGCGCATATGAATGCGCTCGTCCGCATCCCCATGTTGGGTGAGTTCCACCGCAGCCTTAATCTGGCCCAGGCCGCCGCCATTGGGCTTTACGAGGGCTTAAGGCAAACCCAAGGGTGGTAAAGAGGCCCAGATGCCGATGAAGGTCCGAGAAATCCTGAGACTCCTGGCAGAGGACGGCTGGGTTGCCGTTCGTCAGACAGGGAGTCACCAGGTCTTCAAACACCACCTCAAGTCGGGCATCGTCGTGGCCCCCATCCAGGATGGGAAAGACTTGGGTCGCGGTACTGGCGAGAGCATCCTGAAGCAGGCCGGATTGAAGGGGAAGTAATCATGCGGTATGGAGTCGTGATCGAACGCGCCGGGGATAACTACTCGGCATATGTGCCGGATCTTCCTGGATGTGTATCCGTAGGCGACGAGTTGGAGGAAATTACCGCCAATATCCACGAGGCCATTGCCCTGTACTTGGCTCAGCTCCGCGAGGTTGGCCGTGCGATCCCAAAGCCCACGACGGTTGTCACCTACGAAGAAGTCATCTGAGGTGGCCGCTCTTTTGCCAACACGATCGCTTGACGATACTAACGCACTGCGTTAGTATCGTGCCATGGCGATTCAGTCCTTCAAGTGTCGCGACACCGAGGCCCTCTTCCACGGGAAAAGGATTCGTCGGTTCGTAAAATTTGAAACGGTGGCCATGCGGAAGCTAGCCATGCTCCATCGGGCGGCGGTGCTTAAAGATCTGCGAATACCACCCGGCAACCACTTGGAAGCCCTCAAGAGAGACCGGGCAGGTCAACACAGCATCCGCATTAGCGACCAATGGCGAATCTGTTTCCTCTGGACGAAGACCGGACCTAAAAACGTCGAAATCGTGGACTACCACTAGGAGGTGTCTATGCGTGAAGTGCTCTATCCCTTGCCTGGCGAGATCCTGCTCCATGAGTTCCTGGAGCCCATGGAAATTACCCAGTACAGACTTGCCAAGGAGCTAGGCGTACCCCAGCGACGCATCGGGGAGATCATTGCGGGCAAGCGGGCCATCACCGTGGATACTGGGCTTCGACTCTCTAGGTTTTTCGGGATGTCCGACGGATTCTGGACGGGGCTCCAAATGGACTACGAGTCCAACAAAGCCAAGGACGAACTGGCCGAAGCCCTGGCCAAGATCCATCCCTGGACCGACCGGCACGCATCGTGAGGATTGCCACCTGGACCTCGTCGAGCCCGCAGCGATAGGGCTTTCCGAAGGCTTGAGGCAAACTCAAGGGTGGTAGGAGTTCTCATGTCGTCAGTCCCCATCCGTGTTGTCATTGCCAAACCCGGCTTGGACGGGCACGACCGCGGTGCCAAGGTCATCGCCCGTGCCCTGCGGGACGCCGGCATGGAAGTCATCTACACGGGCCTGCGCCAGACCCCTACGCAGATCGCTGCGGCGGTCGTGCAAGAGGATGCCGCCGTGCTGGGCCTCAGTATTCTGAGCGGCGCTCATAATCAACTCTTCCCCGAAATCATCCGCCTGTTAAAGGAACAGGGCGCCAGCGATGTGTTGATTTTCGCCGGCGGCATCATCCCCGACGAAGACATCCCCGCCCTGAAGGCTCAAGGCGTCCGCGAAATTTTTCAGCCCGGCACCGATACGAATGACGTGATCGAATTCATCAAACGCGAAGTGGCGGCGCGATCCTAGAAATTCGAGAAAAACACACACAGAGGACCACAGAGAAAACAGAGGTGAGCAGAGAAAAGAAATTCTCTGCAAAAAAATCACTCGATTTGTAAGGGACCCATGAAATGGATCAACCTCTTGCTGCTACAGAATCACTAGAGCCTATTCATGTCTTGCCCTTCGATGATCCGATCCGGTTTCCCTCTTTTTGGGGCCGAGTGATCCGGACCATTGGTGTGTTTCTGCGGAATCCCGTTGAAGCGATACGCCAGATGACTTTGGTATCAGAAGGCCCCGGATCGCTTTCATTTTTCATGGCCATCGCATGGCCACTAAACGCTGTGGATGAGCTGCTGCGCTACCTTTCCCAGCACGTAACCTGGCCGTGGGTTCATCACCTGTACCCAAGGGTGATTCCAGAAATGACCCTCTGGAATCTAGCCCTTTCCACCCTTCTCGCGCCCATCGGCCTAGCCATCAGCTTCTGGATATTGTCCTATGTGGTTCACGGCCTCCTCTGGGTCTGGCGGGGACTCAGTTTGGGATATGGAAAAGACACCACCGAGCGTGCGTTGGGCTTCACGCTCGGCATCACGACACTCCTCGGTTTCGGGATTCAACACCTAACGGCCCTTGCGCCCCTTCATGTGCCAATGAATCTTGACCGCTGGGCGTATGGCGGAGCTTGCATCTGGTTCACGGGCTATGCCCTGGCCAAGGCGCATCGCACCGACCTATTCCGAGGATTCGGCGCAATGGTGACCCCCGTTGTCTTGGTGACGGCAGCGGTCTACCTGCTGGGCCACGCCTCTAGGTAGTAGAAAAAGACTCGCAGAGGAACACAGAGGCTGCCGAGATCACGGATAAAAACCAGAATCCCATCTCTGCGAACCTCTGTTTTCTCCGCGAACCTCCGCGAGTGTTTTTCCCCTTCAGTTCTCCACATCTATCGTCCCCAGCGTCACAGGCCCCGCACCGGGCAGAACGACGCGCTCGAAGCGCCAGCGGCGTTCGGTGTCAGTGCCACCATCCAGCACGGCTTCCACGGTGATGCGGCCGGGCTTGCCGCCACGGTAACCGCCGGTCCAGCGCAGCGTGTAGGTACCCTGCGGCGGCGCGGAATGGGTGTATTCGCCACCCCAGGTACACATGCCTCCACTGGGAGTGCGACGGCCTTGGGTGGCCAGTTCACCGCCGGGTTCCAGTATTTCGAGCGTTCCCGAATAAGGTTCTTCATTGATGACCTTGGCAATGCGCAGGCGAACGCGACCTGCGGAAACCCACCAGGTTCGTACCAAGTGTTTGTCCGCATCGGGCACGAAAATTTCAAAACGATTTTCGCCGTTCTGCGCATCGAGATTCAACAGATAGCTGCGGCCCACGCTTAAATTCAACGGCTGAGTTTGGCCGTTGAACCAGACCACGGCTTTGCGTTCGCGCCAGGCGTTGCGCCTTTCTTCCGCCTCGCGCCCCAATCGCTCCTTTTCAAATTGATCGGCCGTTTTTTCAGGGGCCTCCACATCACCCTCGCCCTCGTAGTCGTCATAGACGGGAGATGAGTCAGCTTGGTCCTGAGGCGGATTGGGATCACGGGGGTCCACGATTTTGATGCGTACGAGCGGATGTGGCTCGCTCTGCCAGCCGCCCAGGTCGGGTTTCAGTTCAATGCGCCACTGTTTGGGATCTGGCGCATAGTCCGAGGTGGCGGGCTTCTTGGTTTTCTTTTGGGGCGCTGCCGCCACGAGCAGGGCGGGCAGGAGAAGCAATAGGGCCGCGTTCATTTCCGCGCTCCTTCCAGGACCTTCAGATCGAGGCCGTCGCAGGTGGTCCATTTGGTTTCGTTAGACATCAGGCTGAGCTTCGCGGGCCGCAGCTTGTAGCTGCCCGCCATGCCCGCCCGCAGCAGGATACGTACTTTGGGGCGGTACCAACTCCAGATCTGCGGGAAGAGGAAGGTCACTTTATCGGCACGCACTTCGATGCGGGGCTTGAGCCAGAATTCGTTGGTGGCATCGTTCTCGGCGAATCCATGACCTTCCAGTACGAAACCTTCCAGTTTCACCGTGGGCTCTAGGCCCGCCGGAATGGGCACTTCCAACATGGCGTAGTCAGCGCTCTGGTTGGACCCTACTTCCAATTCCATCCAGGCTTCTTCGCCTTGCTTGAGTGTGCCGGTCCAAGGTTGACGAACCCAACCCTGCTTGGCGTTGCCTGTTTCCTGGGGCGTTTTCAAACGCCACAGATTGCGATTCAAAACCAATTTCATCGCCGCGTTAGACTCCGCCCGTTCCGGCGCATTGGCGCTACCTGGCACTTGATAGGCATAGGTCCAAACCAGTACGCCATGGCCCGAGGCGCTAAGGGTGACGGGCTTTGGCGTGTCCATGGAATAGAAGCCTGGACGCGGTTCTTTGGATCCCCAGCGCCGGTAATTTGGTTTCTCGATCGTCTTGAAATTCCAGCTCGGGCCCCCCTGCACCGTTGCAGTGAGGTCTGAGCCAGACCAAGTGAGGGTACGGGTTTTGGCAAGATAAGGAACCAAGTCCACCACCTGGGACGTGCTCCAGGTGGAATACCAGCCGTAGCCTTGGTACTGCGTGGAGATGAAGGCCTCGCCACCGCGGATGAGCTGGCTTTGCGGCTTCGCGAGGCAAAGGGCCTTGAGCGCCGTGGCCGTTGGAATAATCTCTCCGCCTGAATAACCATGCCAGTTCTCCATGGTGGAATCCCAATGCGCCAGTCCGCCGCGCTGCACGGCACTCGCTTCGAGCTTCAAGATGAGGGCACCAGTTTTGGGATGTTTCGTTTCTGCCGCCGCGAGAGAAATCATCGCCAGGGTGTGACCGCCCTGCCATTTTCCGCTCAAAACTTTATCGGCGGCGCTGTCCAACATTCCAGCGATGGGCTCATCGGTGGAGGCAAGGCACATGAGCAGGAAGGCTGCGTCTCCCTGGGGATCCGTGAGTTTCCCGTGTTCATCTTTCGATGAGGCTTTCTCATCGGCCTGCCGAGCCACCTGGCCGTAGAGTCGCAGCACCGCGAGACGCCCGCGCCGATAGACGCCATCATCCACCGCGTAGCCCATGCGTTTCATTTGCGCGAGGCTGCGGACAGCGTAGCCCGTGGTGTGAGGATTGGCGTCCACGCCGAAATCGCCGGGTGCATACCAACCCCATCCCCCGTTGGGCATCTGATAGCCATAGACGCGGAAGACGCCGTCGCGAATGTTGCGATCCAGGTCCACCAATTGTTTCCAGTCCAGAGGCGGCATGGAGCCGTGTTTGACGAGGTCGGCCACCAACACATTCGGTACGAAACTCGACAGAGTTTGCTCCACGCAACCGTAG
This sequence comes from Holophagaceae bacterium, assembly GCA_043784905.1. Lineage (GTDB taxonomy): Bacteria > Acidobacteriota > Holophagae > Holophagales > Holophagaceae > JANXPB01. The sequence goes on from JAYVXV010000241.1 coordinate 10,804, forward strand.
GGATAGCCGATGAGGTAAGGTAGCGAAGGGGCCATCAGGTGTTCGATGCTACCCACCGGTGTGAGCACCAGACCGGCTTCACCACTCGCTTTGGATGGCGCCGGGATATTCACGACTTGAGTGTCGCCATTGAGCACGATGAAGCCCGAGGTGCTTGCGGGAATGAGGGGATCGAGCACCTGAACTTTTTGACGCTCGGCGTCTTTCAGGCCGCCGCCTTCCACGCGAGCCGTAACGATGAGCGAGCCTACTTTGTCGGCGCTGACGGGCAACGCAAAACGGTATTCACCTTTGTCTCCGATGCTAAAAGAGCCTTCGGGCGCGCCGATAAGCGCGCCACCGGTGGCCTCCAGTTTGATTTTTCCTGTAATGACGTTGCCCGAAAGGTTGCGCACCAGCGCGATGGCGCGTGCCTCTTCACCCACCGCGAGGGTGCGGGGCAACGTGAGACTCACCTGAAGCGGCTTGCTGGCGGGCCTAGTGGCGCGGCCTACGCCGACTTTCGTGTCCCCGGTGACCGCCAGTGCGGTGGCGCGCCAACCGGTGAGATTGTCCGGCAATTGTAGTTCGGTCGCGCCATGGCCATCGGCGCCCACGGCGATCATGGGTACCCAGTGGGCGGTGTCCTTGAAGTTCTGGCGCACCTTGTCGGCGTCATCGCTCTTGAAATCGCCACGCTTGGTTTGCTTCAGGCTCCATACCGGGCGCTGCTTACGCAGGATGTCGTAGAAACTCCAATCGGTACTTCCGGATCGAACGATCACATGGCGCTTAGTGGGGTTGAAAAAGCGCACGGGATCAGGATTCAACTCTTGGCTCAGCGCATAGATTGCTTCATCCACCACGCCTACGGAGAGGTCCGCAGCCGCTGGCTTTCCAGCCGCATCGCGGATCTCCACGTCCACTTTCATGGTCTGCCCTGGTTGGTAACGCTCCTTGTCGGGATGCACTTCAACCAAAAGGCGGCGATCCAGGCGCGGCACGCGAATGGGGACTTCCATCATCTGCCGTCGGCCCTCGGCCACCACTTCAAACACCGCCCAGACATTGGGCTGCATGGCCGTGGTGATGGGAATTTCGATGATGGCGGTGGTGCCCTGAACCACGCGCAGTTGGCGCACGCCGAGGCTTTCATTTTCGATGGCCCACCTTAGCGTCAGCTTCGGACGCGGCAACTGCACCAGGACGCGGGCCGTGTCGCCGGGCTGATACTCCGGTTTGTCCGCGGCCGCGCGGAGATCAGGCACCGAGGGCAAGGGCGTGCCTTCGCCCGCCACCGTGAGCAGCCGCTGGGCTGTCACAACGCGTCCCGCATGATCTTTGGCTTCGGCCACCAACAGATAAAGTCCACCTTCTGGAATCGTCAGCGTCGCCTTGGGCCCCGAGCCCGAAGCCACGGTCTCACCGGGTTTCAGGGCCGTGGGCCGATTCCACCAATAGTTGTTCGTCTTCTCCGCGATGATCTTTGTGGCCCGCAGACTCACCGCCACACCTTTGACTTCTTTGCCGTCCAAATCCAACACCTTGGACGTGGCCGTGAAGGGTTTTCCAGGGGCCGCCACGTTGCGGTCGGCGCCCACCAGGAGCACGAGATCTCCTTTGGCGGCGCGGACCTGAGCCTGTCCAGAATTGCGCTGCCCCGAGCTGTCCGCCACTTTGACCACCATGCGGAAGGTGCCTTCGCCATCGGCCTTGGTCTGGTTGCCCACGGCGGCTTCGCCCGCATCGTTCAATTCCACCTGCCCGCTTTCGATCAACTCCGGCACGGGGCCTGAGTCTTCATCCCCCCACCAGACGTAGTTGGAGCGTTGCTGGAGCTTGTAGAGGAACCAATCCGCCTTGGCGCCCCGCACCGGCGCGCCATAAAAATAGTTGGCCTTCACGGTGAATTCGAGATCGTCACCGATGCCGACTTTCGGATTCGGCGTTTCCACCACCACGCCGAAAGCGGGCTTCACGAAATACTCAACTTTGAACTCCGCTTGACCTGGTCCCTGCGGCCCTTGGAATACCACGCGATAAAGGCCGAGGCGTCCGGCACCGGGTAGCTGGATGGTCGTGCCAAAGGTCGCGGTGCCCGCGTTCAGGAGCTTGGCGCTGCCTTCGGCCACCTTGGTGTCCTCGGGGTCCAACACCGTGTAGGCAAGGCTCTCCACGCCCTTGACGATGTGGTTTTCACCGTTCTCCACGCCGCGCAGGATGGCCTTCACGAAGACCTCCTGACCGGGGCGGTAGAGCGGCCTTTCCGTGTAGGCGTAGAGCCGCTGTTTCGGCTGGACGGCGCTTTGGCCCTCAATGCCCAGGAGCGCGAAACTGGCGCCGGCTTTCGCCACCACGATGCGACGCAGACCCGGGCTGGCAGCGGTTTCGGCGCTGCTGCCGCTGAAGGCCAAAGGCTTGGCCTGACCACCTTCGTAATAGGTGCCCGTGACGCCATCCCTGGACGCGCCATCCGCGGCATTCACCGCCTCGACCCGCAGTTGGCCGCCATCCTGTTCCGCCAACAATGCGAGATCCGTCACCAACCAAGGCACGTAGGCCGCCTCGCCACCGCGCAGCACTTCAATGAGGTAAAGGCCCGCGCCCTGGGCGGGCAGTTGCACGCGACTTAGGTGGCCGACGTCGCCCGCTTCGTCGCCCCTGTCGGAATAATAATTCTCATCGGCGGTGGAATCATCAGCGGCATCAGGACCCTCCACTTTTTTGGTTTTCTCTTCGGTGATCTTCGGGACGAGTTCGGTGATGAAGGTCAGGCCCGGTTGACCTTCGAGGGGCTTTGCCTGGCCTTCCCGCACCAGGCCCGCGTGCGTGCGGGGCGATTGCAGCCGCTCGGTTTGCTTGGCG